>CAKZYH010000031.1 GCA_937884725.1 uncultured Paracoccaceae bacterium | reverse complement strand
TAGGCCTGGGTGCCCCCAACGGTCATTCCATTGATGCGAAGGGTTGGCTGGCCGACGCCCACCGGAACCCACTGGCCCTGCTTGCCGCAGGTGCCGATCCCGCCGTCGAGGGCCATGTCGTTGCCAACGCCGTCGATGCGGGTCAGGGCGTCCGGACCGTTGCCGATCAACATCGCGCCGCGCACAGGCTCTGCGATCTTGCCGTCGCGCAGCCGGTAGCCCTCGGTGCACTGGAAGACGAACTTGCCGGACGTGATGTCCACCTGTCCGCCGCCGAAGGAGACCATGTAAAGCCCGTCTTTCACACCGCCGCGGATCTCGTCCGGATCGCGGTCGCCGCTTTTCATGATCGTATTCGTCATGCGCGGCATAATGGTGTGGGCGTAGGACTGCCGGCGGCCGTTTCCGGTGGGGATCATACCCATGAGCCGCGCGTTCTGTCGGTCCTGCATGTAGCCTACAAGGCGCCCGTCATCGATCAGGACGGTCTCGCTGGTGGGGGTGCCTTCATCGTCGATCGTGAGTGAGCCGCGGCGGTCGCCGATGGTTCCGTCATCGACGACTGTAACACCGTGGGAGGCCACGCGCTCGCCCATGAGAGCGGCGAAGGCTGACGTCTCACGACGGTTAAAGTCCCCCTCAAGGCCATGTCCGACGGCCTCGTGGAGCAGGATGCCGGGCCAGCCGGGGCCAAGCACCACATCGAAGGTGCCTGCCGGGGCGGGGACAGCCGACAAGTTCACCAGCGCCCGTCGTAGCGCTTCATCGACACCGGCTTTCCAGGCGTCTTCAACGAGGAAGGTGTCGAACAGCTGCCGTCCGCCGGCGCCGTAAGTTCCGGTCTCTTGGCGGTCGCCGTCGCCGACGATCACTGAAACAGTAAAGCGCACCAGCGGGCGCACATCGGCATAACGCTCGCCATCGGCGCGCATGATGTTGACCACCTGGCGCTCAGCGTTGAGGCCTATGCTCACCTGGCGCACACGCGGATCAAGCCCGCGGGCGTAGGCGTCCATTTCGGCCATCAGCGACGTTTTGGTCGCGAAATCCGGCCCTTCCAGCGGATCGACGTCGGCGTAGCGGCTCGTATTCGTGCGTTGCGGTGCGACATCCACATGGGCCTTGTGGCCACGCCCGGCGGAGGCGACCGCGTCGGCGGCCCGGCGCAGCGCAGCAAGGTCGAGCGTGGCGCTGTGCGCTGTTGCCACCACCTCACCGGCCACCGCGCGGAGTCCGAAGCCGTCGCTCTCATCATAGGCGGCGGAGCGCATGGTTCCGTTATCGAACGTCAGGCTCTCGGCGACCTTGTGCTCGATGAACAGTTCACCGTCGTCCGAGCCTTTGAGGCCATCAGCCACCAACTCAGCCACCGAGGCGGCGTTCAAGCCATGGCGTTCGATGAGATCGTTGGTCATGGGCGTCTCCGGCGACGGATCGGTCTGTTGTTAGCGTGGTGGTGCCCGCCGCGCTCCACTGTCGCTGGACGGAAGTTGGCGTCGCTTGGGCGCTGGGGCAAGCGGACGCGCGGGGCGCGGTGCGGGATCCTCCACCGCAATGAGTTCCTCTTCGTCCTCATCATAGTCGTGGAAGTCGGAGAGATCGTCGGGATCGTTACGGCGGCGGCCACCGCGCATCGCAAGGACGAGAACGAGGGCAATCAGCGCAAGGACGCCAAAAAAGCCCGCAACCACCCACGGCAAAAACTCGCTGTCGAGAAGCTGATCAATGATCGTGCCGTCATCGGCCGGGATGTCGAACTGCTGCGATGCTTCCGCGACGGTCGGTGGCAATTGAGCGCCGCCAGTGACGGGCGGGGATACCACCTCTCGCGGCGGATCGACTGTGCCGTCGGTCGGGATAGGTTGATCTAGCGCAGCAAAGCCGGTGCTGAAGCCGTCCAGCGAAATGGGGATGCCGATGCCCGCTTCCGGCGTTTGGAAAATGACGAAGGTTGCCGTGCTGCCCGCTTCAAACTGGCTGACGAGTTGTTCGTCTAGCTCAACCTCTGCGACGCACCCCTCCGGCAAGCAGCGCACAAAGCCGGCGAGCCCCACTTCGGTGTCATCAATGGACAGCCCGAGGCCTGAGGGCAGGAGCACGCCCAACGGAGCCAGCACGCGAAGAATGCGAGATTGCAGGTCAGCCGTGCGCAGGAAAATGACCGTGAGGCCCACGTTCGCCCGGTCTTCCGCCTCGACGTTCTGAACCAGGGCGCATTGCTCGGCGGGTGCACCGACTGGTCGCTCGCAGCGAATTTGCCAGTCACCGTGCCGATCAACGATGCGGCCTTGTGCCCAAGCTGGTGCGGCGCTTGCGAGCACACCGACCATCAAGGCGACAAATAAGCCGGCGGACTGTACGGTTTTAGGCATGATGTCCGATCCTCGCCGGCGAAAAGGGCCCGGCCGCGTCCCGCGTCTACCTAAGCGATCCCGGCCACTGTTGCAGCGCCAAAGCGTGGAATGCCAGTGGAAAGGCTGTCAGGCCACTGGTGTTTTCCCCACGCTGGGACGGGGCGAGCGTGTTGCGGTCTCTGCGTCGATTTGAGGATGCTCCAAAGTCGCTTGGACGGTGGACACAGAAAGCGGATTCAAGCAAACCTGGAACGTATCAAATGTGGCGCGGCCGTGTTAGGCGGCAGCGACACAGCGTTGGGAGGCGTTTGACATGTGGCACAGACTTGGCGCCCTCGTTTTGGCGGGGGTGGCGCTCATGACCGGAGCAGCGTCAGCATCGGCAGAAGTGCTTGGCCAGCCTGAGCCATGGGGTATGGGCTTCCAAACTGCCGTCACCGACATCATGGCGCAAACCGCATGGTTTGAGCGTTACACGCTGATCATCATCACGGGCATCGCCATCTTCGTGTTGGCACTGCTGATTTTCGTCGTTCTAAGGTTCAACGAGAAAGCGAACCCGGAGCCCGACGGCGTCTCGCACAACACGATGGTTGAGGTGGTCTGGACGATTGTGCCGGTCCTCATACTGGTGGCGATCGCATTTCCGTCATTCCGTCTCCTCTACGCACAAACCACAATCCCGACGCCGGACATCACGGTGAAGGCTTCCGGCGGTCAGTGGTACTGGGTTTATGACTACATGGACGAAGAGCACGCCGACCTGCCCTCGTTCACGTCCTACATGCTGAGCGATGAGGATCGCGAAGAGCGCAAACAAGAGTACGGTTTCACCGACCAGGAAGTGCCGCGCCTGCTGGCCGTGGACTACCCGTTGGTGGTGCCGGTCGATGCCGTGGTCCACGTCCTGTCGACCTCGCTTGATGTGAACCACGCGGTGGCGGTCCCGGCTTTCGGGATCAAGCACGACGCAATCCAGGGCCGGCTTAACGAAAGCTGGTTTGAGGCCGATACCGAGGGCGTGTTCTACGGCCAATGCTCCCAGCTGTGCGGCCGGTTGCATGCCTTCATGCCGCTGGAAGTTCGCGTCCTTAGCCAAGAGCGGTTCGATCAGTGGGTCGAGATGGCGAAAGAAGATGACGATGCTGCCCGCGACCAGCTTCTGGTCTGGCAGCAAGAAGACATGGGCCAACCGGTTGCTGCGTTGACAGAGCGCTGACCACCGGTGGTTCGGGTCGGCTGACCCGGCGGCGGCAATTCGAGACCAACTTGCGGGTTGGCGACTAGATTTTGGGGCTCAGGCCCCGGGACGTTGAGGAGAACGACGATGGTCTACGCGGCAGCGGACCAAGGCCACGGCTATCCCACAGGGTGGCGCCGCTGGCTTTTTTCCACAAACCATAAAGACATCGGTATTTTGTACCTATTCTTTGCGATCTTCGCAGGTTTCGTGGGCGGCGGGTTGTCGTTCGTCATGCGTCTGGAGCTGCAAGAGCCCGGCATGCAGTTCTTCGCCAGCGAACACATGTATAATGTGTTCACCACATCGCACGCGCTGATCATGATCTTCTTCATGGTGATGCCGGCGATGATTGGCGGCTTCGCCAACTACTTTGTGCCCATCATGATCGGTGCGCCGGACATGGCGTTCCCGCGGATGAACAACATCTCGTTCTGGCTGCTGCCGGCCTCGTTCATCTTGCTGTTGATGTCGCTGTTTGTGCCTGGCCCCGCCGGCGCCAACGGTTTTGGCGGCGGTTGGGATATCATGCCGCCGCTATCGACTACGGGTAATCCCGGGCCTGCGATGGACTTTGCGATCCTGTCGCTGCACGTGGCGGGCGCATCGTCGATCTTGGGCGCGATTAACTTCATCACCACCATCCTCAACATGCGCGCGCCGGGCATGACGATGCACAAGATGCCACTGTTTGTGTGGTCGGTGCTTGTGACGGCGTTCCTGCTTCTGCTTTCGCTGCCGGTGTTGGCTGGCGCCATCACCATGCTCCTTACCGACCGCAACTTCGGCACGACCTTCTTTACGCCAGCGGGCGGTGGTGACCCGGTGTTGTTCGCGCACCTCTTCTGGTTCTTCGGTCACCCCGAAGTGTACATCCTGATCCTGCCGGGCTTCGGCATCATCAGCCACGTGGTGTCGACGTTCTCCCGTCAGCCCGTGTTCGGCTACCTGGGCATGGTCTACGCCATGGTGGGGATCGGCGTGGTCGGCTTCGTGGTGTGGGCGCACCACATGTACACGATCGGCATTTCCCCAGACACGCAGGCCTACTTCACCTTCGCAACGCTGGTGATTGCGGTGCCAACAGGGATCAAGGTGTTTTCCTGGATTGCCACGATGTGGGGCGGTTCGATCCGCTTCACGACGCCCATGATGTGGGCGCTTGGCTTCATTTTCCTGTTCACCGTTGGCGGCCTTACCGGCGTGCAGCTCGCCAACGCAGGCCTCGACCGCTCCTTCCACGACACCTACTACGTGGTGGCGCACTTCCACTACGTGCTGTCGATGGGTGCAGTCTTCGCGATCTTTGCAGGCTGGTACTACTGGTACCCCAAAATGTTCGGCCATATGTACAGCGAGTTCCTCGGCAAGCTGCACTTTTGGGTCATGTTTGTGGGCGTGAACGTCATATTCTTCCCGCAGCACTTCTTGGGTCTGCAGGGGATGCCGCGCCGCTATGTTGACTACCCGGACGCTTTCGCGGGCTGGAACCTGGTGTCATCCATCGGGGCCTACATCACCTTTGCCGCTATGCTGGTCTTTATCTGGGTGATGGTCGATGCGGTCGTTAGAAATCGCAAGGCTGCTGACAACCCTTGGGGCGAAGGCGCCACGACGCTGGAGTGGACGCTGTCCTCGCCGCCGCCCTACCACCAGTTTGAGACGCTGCCGCGGATCAAGTAACGCAACGTGCGCGACCGGCATGTGGCCGGGCGCGCACTTTCACACTGCCACTAAGGCGCCGTTGTTTACGCTGGGAGGCGTGGAAGCGGGGCACTGAAGGACCGAGATGAGCGACATCAGCCATAGCAACGGGGTAGCGGATCCCGTTCCGGCAGACTTTTGGACCCTGCTGAAACCCCGGGTCATGTCGCTGGTCATCTTCACGGCCCTGGCTGGCGTTCTCCTCGCCCCCGGCGACATTCACCCCGTCCTGGCGATCGTCTCGCTCTGCGCCATCGCCGTTGGCGCGGGTGCGTCTGGCGCGCTCAACATGGGCTTCGACGCTGACATTGATGCCATCATGAAGCGCACGGCGAGCCGACCGGTTCCCGCTGGCAGGGTGGGCCGCGAAGAAGCGCTCACCTTTGGTGCCATGCTGTCGGTGCTGTCGGTGATGGTTCTGACGCTGTCGGCCAATCCGTTTGCCGCGGCGCTCCTCGCCTTCACCATCTTCTTTTACGTCGTGATCTACACGCTCTGGCTGAAGCGCTGGACGCCGCAGAATATCGTGATCGGCGGCGCTGCGGGTGCGCTTCCTCCCATGGTCGGCTGGGCGGCCGTCACCGGCTCCATGGCGTGGGAGCCGGTGCTGATGTTCCTCATCATATTTGTCTGGACGCCAGCGCACTTCTGGGCGCTCGCGATCCTGACACGCGATGACTATGCACGGGCGCGCCTGCCGATGCTGCCTGTGGTGGCGAGCGCCCGCACGACCCGCATCAACATTTTCGTCTATGCGCTACTCACCGCGATCACGGGCGTTTTACCGGCGGTCTTCGGTTATGTGAGCCCGGTCTACGGCGTCATCGCCGCCGGCCTTGGGATTTGGTTCGCCCAGCGCGCTTGGGCCTTGATCGGGGCTGACGAGGACAGCGAGCGCAGGCTCGCCGGAAGAACATTCGCCGTCTCGATCATCTATCTGTTCGCCATCTTCGGTGCCATGATGGCAGATCACTTGATCACGGAGCTTTTGTGAGCACGCCGCTCAGCGATGAGGAGATCAAGCGTCGGCGCAAGGTCCGCTCGCTCGCACTCGCTGGCTGCCTCCTTGGCCTCGTGGTGCTGTTCTACATCCTCACCATTGTGCAATTATCGAACAACGTTTGACGGAGCGACATGATGATGAGCCTCGGCAAACCGCAAAAAATTGCAGCCTCCTGCGTCCTGTTCGTGGGCTTTATGGTCGGTGCGGCCTACGCGTCAGTGCCGCTGTATGACTGGTTCTGCCGCGTGACCGGATTTGACGGCACACCCGCCGTCGCCACCGCCGACGTCCTCCCGGGCATCGAGGTGGGCGAGCGCGAAGTCACGATCCGGTTTGACGCCAACGTCGTCCCGGGCCTGCCTTGGGAGTTCCAGCCTGAAGAGCGCACCAAGACGGTACGCGTCGGCGAGTTGGCGCAGGTCAACTACATCGTGAAGAACAATGCGAGCTACGACACCGTCGGAACTTCGTCTTTTATGGTCGCACCGACCCAAAGCGGCGGCTACTTCACGAAAATCGATTGTTTCTGCTTCCAGGCGCAGCCCATGGCGGCGGGCGAAGAGCGGACAATGGCGGTGGTGTTTTACGTGGACCCATCCTTCGCGGAGGATCCCCACGCCAGCGGCACCAACGTCCTGACGCTGTCGTATACCTTCTATGAGTTGAAAGGTGCGCAGGGCTGAGGCCGGCTCGCGCTGGAGCATTGAGGGGATCAGAACGATCCTTTAGAACGACTTCAATGCCGAGGGAGACGGCACATCGATTGGCGGGCCTTAGCCCCGGGAGAGACCATGGCGAGCGGTAAGCCTAATCACGATTATCACATTCTCGACCCGAGCCCGTGGCCTCTCGTGGGGTCTGTCGGTGCGCTGATCATGGCCATTGGCGCCATCTGCATGATGCAGTGGAACAAGGGTAACTCCCTTTATCTGTTCGGCATCGACATGGCTGGCTACGGCATTTTCGTCGTCGGCTTGGCCATCATCGTAACGACCATGATCGGGTGGTGGATCGACACCGTCAAAGAGTCGCTCAACGACGAACACACCCCAGTGGTGAAGCTCCACCTGCGCTACGGGATGATCCTGTTCATCGCGTCCGAGGTGATGTTCTTCGTCGCGTGGTTCTGGGCCTACTTCGACGTGGCGCTCTTCCCCGATCCGAGCACCGTTCCCTCCCGCACCGTGGCAACCGGCGGAGTATGGCCGCCCGAAAGCATCGAGACGTTCGATCCGTGGCACCTGCCGTTGTTCAACACCATGATTTTGCTGTTGTCCGGCACGACCATCACCTGGGCGCACCACGCGCTCATCGAGGGCGACCGCAACGGCCTCCTCAAAGGCCTGATTTGCACCGTGGTGCTGGGCGCATTCTTCTCGTTCTGGCAGGCCTACGAATACGGCCACGCGGCATTTTCATTCGACGGCCACATCTACGGTGCCACATTCTTTATGGCGACCGGCTTCCATGGCTTCCACGTCCTGGTGGGCACCATCTTCCTCGCCGTGTGCCTCTGGCGCGCATACGTCTACCACTTCAGCGTGGAGCGGCACTTCGGCTTCGAGGCAGCTGCCTGGTATTGGCACTTCGTCGACGTGGTGTGGCTGTTCCTGTTTGTGGCCATCTACGTGTGGGGCGCGGGCCAGTATGCCGGGCACTGATGGCTAAACGCTCCAAGGCAGCGAAAGTCGGACTGGCCGTGGCAATCGCCGCGGCCTTTTCCGTTTTGATGTGGCTCGGCACGTGGCAGGTCCAGCGCCTCCATTGGAAAGAGGCGCTCATTGCAGCGGCTAACCAGCGCCCGAGCCTGCCACCCGTTGTGGCGCCGGGGCCTGATGAGTGGGCTGGACTTTCCATGGAGGACTGGGAGTATCGCCCGGTCACGCTGAGCGGCGAGTTTGGCGAGGGCGAAGCGCTTTATTTCATCCAGCTCACCGATCCCCGCGGCCCGGTCGGTGGGACGGGCTATTTTGTGCTCGCCCCGTTCGTCACTGACGGCGGTTGGACTGTGATGGTCAATCGCGGCTTCGTGCCCGAGGCGATGCTAGATCCTGCGGCGCGACCTGCCGACATGGCGCCGCCCGTCGGTACCATCGAGGTGACCGGCATTGTCCGCCCGGACGACCCAGCGAACTTCCTGCAGCCCCTGCCCAAACCTGGCGAGAGTATGTTCCTGTCCCGCGACATCGCTGGGATGGCCGCGGCAGCGGGTGCCCAGGGTGTGATCGCCCCCTATCAGGTGGATCTGTCCGACGATCACACTCCCGCCGCCGGCCTGCCTCAGGCGGGCGAATGGCGCATCGCCTTCACCAACAACCACCTCGCCTATGCCATCACGTGGTACGGCATTGGAGCGGGGTTGGTGCTTGTGGTCGTCCTTTCAGCGCTACGGGGACGCCGGCCTAAAAGTTAAGCGCGGCGTCAAGTGCTGAGAGCGGCGTCACGGTGGTGAGCGCGGTACGGGCATCAGCGCTGTCTTTGTCGAGCTGCGCCTTCAGCGCGTCGAGGCCGTCGAACTTCGTGTTGGCCCGCAGAAACGACACGAACGTCACCGACAGTGTCTGGCCATACAGATCGCCTGAATAGTCGAAGACGTGCGTCTCGAGGAGCGGAGCGCCATTGTCGAACGTCGGGCGGCTGCCAAAGCTCGCAACGCCATCGTACCGGGCGCCGTCGACCTTTACCCGCACCGCGTAAACGCCCTGGCGCAGTCCGTTCGTTGGGTCGAGCGCTTGGTTGGCTGTGGGGTAGTTCATCTGCCGGCCGCGCTTTTGCCCATGCAAGACGGGGCCGGTCACGTTGTAGCGGTATCCCAGAAGCGCGCCAGCCAGCGGCAGATCGCCCTCACCGAGCGCCCGCCGGATGCGCGTCGAGGAAATCACCGACCCATCATCGGCGGCCACCGCGCTGACCGTCGTGGTGGAGAAGCCTTTTGCCTCACCCCACTCTGTCAGCCGCTCGGCGTTGCCCCCGCGGGCGGCGCCAAAGTGAAAATCATGGCCGACCGCCACATGGCGCGGCTTCAGCCCGTCCACCACCACGCGGTCGACAAAATCCTCGGCCGGTTCGCGAGCGAGCGCAGCGTCGAACGGCAACGCCACCACGCCCGCACAGCCGAGCGCCCGGACAGCCGCAGCTTTCTGTGGCGGCGTCGTGATCCGGAAGAGGGGTTGGCTTGAGAAAAACTGCCTCGGATGCGGCTCGAACGTCAGGACCAGAACGGGCTTTGCACCCTGGGCCGCGGCAGCCAAAACGGCTTGGTGCCCAAGGTGGACGCCGTCAAAGTTGCCGATGGCCACCGCGCCGCCCTTCAGTTCGTCGGGGACCGTCTCCAGCGCATAAACCCCATCCACGCCGCCGGGCGGCATCTCATCCGTCATCGCCGCACTACCAGACCAAGCGCGGCGCGTAGTGCTCGACGGAAAGGCCGGCATCGCTCACGAACTGCGCGACCTTGTCGTGGTCCGGATTGGCGTGGTCGCCAAGGTGCTCTTTGTGGATGCCGCCGGTGACGAACAACGAATCAAAGCCATGGGTGTTGGCGCCCGTAATGTCGGTGTTGAGCGCATCGCCGACGGCCAGGATCCGCGACGCGTCGGGCGCCAAAGCGCGGACCCTCGCAATCGCAGTCTCATAGATCGGCGCGTGCGGTTTGCCGAAGTGAAGAACGGTGCCGCCGATGTTCTCGTACGCTTGCGCCAGCGCACCCGCACATGGGACGAGCTCCCCGCCGCGCTCCACGACGATATCGGGGTTGGCACACATGAACGGCAGACCCAGCGGCAGCATGGCGGCAAGCTCGTCGGCGTAGTCTTCGGCGGTCTCGGTGTAGTCGTCGCGAAGGCCAGCGGCGACCACCACCTCCGCCTCCTCGAGCCGATCCACCACCTTCGCGTTTGTGTCCACATAAAGCGGCAGATCGCGGTCCGGCCCGATGTGAAACACTGTCCGTGTGTCGTTGTCGATCAGGCGCTGGCGAATGACGTCGCCGGACGACACAATGTCGGAGTAAGCCGAGCGGGGCACACCCAGTCCCTTAAGCTGGTCTACCACCGGCTGCGCGGGGCGCGGGGCGTTGGTGATCAGCACCACGGGCGCGTGGGCCTGAAATTCTGTGAGCGCCTCCACAACGCCGGGGTGCACGGTGAGCCCGTCGTGAAGCACCCCCCAAACATCGCAAAGGATTGCATCGTACTGGTGCGCGACGGCACGCAGACCGGTAAGCCGGACCGGGTCAGCCATGAAGTCTCCGACACCGGGCCTCCTGTGCAAAGACCCGGAAAAGTGAGGAAAGGTATGAGGCGGTGCCCCATCTCTTGAGCCAGCCACCTAGCGCAAGCTTTTCCTCAACGCTAGGCGTCAGGGCATCTGCAGGCCGATGGGTGAGGCTTTGACGAGTGCAACCATGAGCCCAGTCGAGACGTTCGCGTCGCAAGGCGCGGCCCTGGCGCCGCGAGTGCGCCGGCTCGACGATGCGCTGGTCGACCAAATTGCCGCCGGCGAGGTGGTGGAACGCCCCGCGAGCGTTGTGAAAGAGCTGCTGGAAAACGCCATCGACGCTGGCGCCCGGCAGATCGACATCACCGTGGAGGCCGGCGGCGTTGGGCTCATCGAGGTGGCGGACGATGGGCACGGGATCGCGCACGACGACCTCGCTGCAGCGCTGTCGCGGCACTGCACGTCAAAGCTGACATGCGCTGCCGATCTTAGCGCCATCGGAACTCTCGGCTTTCGCGGCGAAGCGCTCCCGTCCATTGGCGCCGTCGCAGAGTTGACGCTGACATCGCGGGTCCGCGGCAGTGGCGATGGGTTCGCTCAGACGCTCCACAGCGGGCGCCTTGCACCGCCAGTGCCGGCCGCGCGGGGCGAGGGGACGACAGTGTCGGTCCGCGATCTCTTTGCCGCGGTGCCTGCGCGGCTCAAGTTCCTGAAAACGGAGCGGACAGAAGCCGGCGCCATCACCGATACGGTCCGGCGCCTCGCCCTCGCCGCCCCCCAGGTGGCCATCACGCTCGATCTTGACGGCAAAGTGACCCGCTACGCCGCCGCCAGCGCGTTTGAGCGGATGCGCGATGTGATGGGCGCTGCCTTTGCCGACGAGGCCCTCCCGCTAGACGAACAGCGCGAGGATGTTCGCCTCACCGGCTGGCTCGGCCTTCCCACAGCCGGCCGCTCCAACGCATTGGCGCAGTACGTCACCGTCAACGGGCGCACGGTCCGGGACCGGATGATCGGCCAGGCGCTGAGGGCCGGCTACATGGACGTCATGGCGCGCGATCGCCATCCGGTCGCCGTGATCGACATCGAGATCAATCCCGCGGCGGTGGACGTCAACGTGCACCCCCAAAAAGCGGATGTGCGGTTTGCCGATGCGTCGGCCGTCAGAGGCTTCATCGTCTCTGCGCTGCGCCGCCGCCTTGCTGAGGCGCCGCCCCGCACCGCGGGCGCCATCGCCAGCGCGGCGCTCGCAGCGCTGCGGCCCGCCGAAACGGCGGGCTTTGCCGAGCAACAGTCGGGCTTCGACACCCCGCATCGCGCAAGGCCTGCCGCCACGGCGGCCATCCGGCCGATTTCGCCGCCGCAATCAAGGCCGCAGCCCAGCGCGCCGCCGGCGCGTTTCGCCGGTCTTGCGCCCGGTGCCCGCACCGCGGGAGCGCGGGTCGCTCCACCGGCCGAAACCGGCGAACTCGACCTTCATCCGCTCGGTGCCGCGGTGGCGCAAATCCACTCCAGCTACATCCTTGCCCAGACCGCTGACGGGATGATCCTCGTTGATCAGCACGCCGCCCATGAGCGCATCGTCTATGAGGGTCTGAAGGCGGCCGCCGCGATCAAGCGTCCCCTGTCCCAGGGCCTTCTCATCCCGGAAATTGTCGAATTGCCCGCCGACGCCATCGCGGGGCTCCTCGAAGCCGCACCGCTCCTGTCGTCCCTCGGATTAGAGATCGACGCGTTTGGGCCGGGCGCTGTCGCTGTGCGCGCGGTTCCTGCATCGCTTGGCCAGTGCGACGTTGCGGCGCTCGTGCGCGATTTGGCCGACGGGGTGGACGAACTCGCCGGTGCGTCGGCGTTGGAGGCCAAGCTCAACTACGCTGCCGCCACCATGGCGTGCCACAATTCGGTGCGTGCCGGCCGGGCCATGCGGATCGACGAGATGAACGCCCTGCTGCGACAGATCGAAGAGACGCCGGCCGCCAGCCAGTGCAACCACGGCCGGCCGACCTTCATCAGGCTGTCGCTCACTGACATCGAAAAGCTGTTCGAGCGGCGCTGAGCGATGCCGGATCAAAGTGCTCTAAAGGTGCGGGTCTACTTCGAGGACACCGACTTTTCGGGCCGTGTCTATCACGGCGCCTATGTGCGGTTTTTGGAGCGCGCTCGCACCGAGTGGCTGCGTGGGCTGGGTCTCGATCACAGCGCCTTCGCAGCCATGGACCCGCCGCTTTATTTCACGCTGCGCAAACTCAGCCTGTCCTTCCAAGGCGCTGCCGTGATCGATGACCTCCTTACCGTGACCGCGACCCCTGAAGTGATTACCGGCGCCACAATCACCGTGACCCAGAGTGTGTTGCGCGATGACACCGTGCTTGTGCGCGCCTCGGCGGAACTTTGCGTGATCGATGGGGCAGGGCGGCCGCGTCGTCTGCCCCCGGCGCTCGTCGACGCGCTGGCTGCATGAGTGCGGCTCGCCGGCGCGCGCTGAGATCAAGTCTGAGTTGATGAGCGCTTGGCGCTTTGCAGCGGGCGCGTTGCTGCGCTATGCAGCCGCCGTGGGACAAGGGTGTGTTGAGTTGACAGTGTTTTCCCAGTCACGCGGCCGAGCTGCCGCGGCCACCGGACGGATTTAGATGAACGACGTTGAAACAGCCGCGCTGGAGGCGCCTGGCGACTTTTCGCTTATGGCGCTGTTTTTCGAGGCGCAGCTCCTCGTGCAAGTGGTCATGATCGGGCTGATCCTGTCCTCTGTGTGGTGCTGGGCGATCATCGGCTTCAAAATGCTGGCGTTTAGTCGCCTCAAGCGCCGTATGCGCGACTTTGAAGACGAGTTCTGGTCCGGGCAGTCGCTGGAGGAGCTTTATGCGGCCCAGGCCGACGAGGAATCGGACGGCTTTGCTGCCATTTTCGTGGCCGCCATGCGCGAGTGGAAGCGCTCGCACGAGGGCAATAAGCCAGCGCTCACCTCACTCACACAGCGCATCGACCGCGTCATGACCATGACGCTAGCGCGGGAGGGGGAGGAGATGGAAAAGGGCCTGATGGTGCTCGCCTCCACCGGCTCCGCCGCGCCCTTTGTGGGCCTTTTCGGCACCGTCTGGGGCATCATGACCTCGTTCCAGGCCATTGCCGCGGCCGAAAGCACCAACCTTGCCGTTGTGGCGCCTGGCATCGCCGAAGCGCTGCTTGCGACAGCGCTTGGCCTTCTCGCTGCCATTCCAGCAACCATTTTCTACAATAAGCTTGCCAGCGATGTCGGCCGAATCACAGGGCAGATGGAAGGCTTTGCCGATGAGTTCCTGGCGATCCTGTCGCGGGAAATCGACGAACGGCTTTCGCCGGGACCCGCTGCGTCTGCGGCAGGTGGAGCGGCGGCAGCGACTGCATCAGCGGCCGCGGCAAAGAGTGCGTAATCTGGTGCGTGTGAAAGAGGACGCGTGAGTTATGGGCGCTTCCATGAACATGCCGGGCGGCGGTGGACGGCGGGGCCGTCGCGCGCGCCGCTTCCAGCCTCAGTCGGAGATTAACGTCACGCCCTTCGTGGACGTGATGCTTGTGCTCCTCATCATTTTCATGGTGTCGGCGCCGCTTCTCACCGTGGGCGTTCCCATCGACCTGCCCGAAAGCGCAGCTAACCCGCTGGAAGGGGACACCGACCCCCTCACCATCTCTATCGAAGCGGATGGCACGATCTATCTGCAAGAAAACGAGATCACCCTCGACACGCTGATTGCCCGGCTCGAAGCCATTGCCGAGACCGGCTACGAGGAGCGCGTCCTTGTCCGCGGTGACACCGCGTCAAACTACGGCGTGATCATGCGCGTGATGGGCCGGCTCAATCAGGCGGGGTTCAACAGGATCGGCCTTGTAACGGTCGAGGGCGACGGTTGAGGTGCGCTCAGCGTTTCTCGCATCCCTATTTGCCCATGTGGCGCTCTTGGCGGCGCTTCTAATCACCCTGCCCACCGCCACGCCCATGGCGACACCTGGCGTCGATGCGCTCCCGGTGGAGCTGGTGACGATCGCCGACGAAACCGATTTGGCCATCGGCGACGAGCTTGCGACCGAGGTTGTCGAAACGCCGAGCCCTGAAACCGTCGAGGCGCCCGAACCCGCCACCGAGACGCCCGGCGCCAACAATCAAGAGGCCGATACCGTCGCCCGCGACGCTGATGCCATCGTAAGCTCTGAGCAGTCCGCTGCCCCCGAGCCGGCGGCCGCAGAGACACCGCCGGAGCCCGAGGCTGCCGAGCCGCAAGAGGAGACTGAGGTGGCGGCCATCGCGCCGGAACCAGCGAGGGTGCCCGAAACCGTGACACCGCGGCGCAGACCCCCACCACCACCGCGCCAAACCGCGCGTGCGCAGGCTGCGTCCGAAAGTGCGTTCGATGCCGACCGGCTCTCCAATCTTATCAACCGGGCGGACAACTCCGGCGGAGGCAGCGGTGGCGGACAGGCGAGCATTGGCTCAGCCACAGGTCGGCAGTCTGCCGCCCTCACGCTGAGTGAAAAGGACGCGCTGCGGGCTCAGATGCAGCGCTGTTGGAGCCCGCCCATTGGCCTTGCGCTCGGTGCATCAGAGATTGTTGCGCTTAAAATCGAGCTTTCGGTCGAGGGGAATGTGGATGAGCTGGAAACCATGCCAGGCAGGGGCTCCGGCGTCCTCTACGATGCTGCCGTAAGCTCCGCGCGGCGGGCTGTGCTGACCTGTCAGCCCTACACGCTGCCGGTGGCCAAGTATGATTTGTGGAAGAGCGTTTTGGTGACGTTCGATCCGAGGGACCTTTACTGACGTGCAGAAGCTTCTCGCGACCCGCATCCTCCTCGCTGTTTTCGCGCTGATCCTGGCCGTGGCGCCAGCGCGCGCGCTGGTTTCCATTGACGTGACCCAGGGCGAGGTCCGCGCGCTCCCCATCGCTATTCCCGCGTTCGGCGGCAGCGACCCGACCCTGGGCGCGGAGATTGCCCAGGTGGTGAGTGCGGATTTGCAAAGTTCCGGGCTGTTTGCCCCGCTGAACCCCGCCTCGTTCATCACGCCCACGATCCCGGTGGCGAGCGTTCCGCGCTTTCCCGACTGGCGGGCCATCGGAGCTGAAGCGGTGGTCTCGGGCGAGGTGGAGCGGCAGGGCGGGCGCGTGGTGGTCAACATGCGCCTGTGGGATCCGGTCCAGCAGGAGCAGGTGATTGGCGAAAGCTTCACCACCGATGCGCAAAACTGGCGCCGCGTCGCGCATATGGTGGCCGACGCCATCTATGAGCGGCTGACCGGCGAAACCGGCTATTTCGCTACCCGGATCGTGTTTGCTGCGGAAACCGGACCGAAGAACCAGCGGATCACGCGCCTTGCGATCATGGATCAGGCCGGCGCGAATCTGAAGTACCTTACCGATGGGCGCGATCTGGTGCTGACGCCTCGCTTCAGCCCGGCCGGGCAGACAGTGGCTTACATGAGCTATGAGGGCGGCCAGCCGCAGGTCTATCTTCTCGATGTGGAGACCGGGCAGCGCCAGCGCCTTGCCGATTCGCGCGCGATGAGCTTCGCGCCGCGCTTTTCACCCGACGGCAGCCAAGTGGTGATGAGCCTGCAGGAGGGCGCGAACTCAAACATCTTCTCCATGAGCGTGCGTGGCGGTCAGCCGCGCCGCCTCACCAACACGCCCGCCATCGACACGAGCCCGTCCTTTTCGCCGGACGGTCAGCGGATCGTGTTTGAGAGCGACCGCGGCGGCAGCCAGCAGCTTTATGTGATGAGCGCATCGGGCGGGCCGGCCGAACGCATCTCGTTTGGGCCTGGCAGATACTCAACGCCGGTCTGGTCACCCAAAGGTGATCTCATTGCATTTACGCGCCAATCGAGCGGGCGCTTTGCCATCGGGGTGATGCGCCCGGATGGTTCCGGCGAGCGGATTCTCACTGAAGGCTTTCACAATGAGGGGCCAACTTGGGCGCCGAACGGCCGGGTTCTGGCGTTTTTTCGCGAAGAGGGGCCGGGGTCGCGTGTCTTCACCGTTGATGTGACAGGCCGAGCCGTACGGCCGCTTCAGACCCCGGGTCTGGCCAGCGATCCTGCATGGTCGCCCCGCAGACAATAAATCTTTACGCTCTTTGCAGACCGGTTTTTAACCACCGGCGTGAAAGGTGCCCTGATCAACGCATCCGGCGCACCCGCGTGAAAGACGCGTTTGGAGTGAGTAATCATGCGTATCGTTCAAATGACCCGCCGTGCTGCGGTGGCTGCCGCGTTGCTGGCTCTCGCGGCCTGCGCCCAGACGCCGACCAACGTCACCGGCGCTGCCACCCCCGGTTCCCCGCAGGACTTCCAGACCAATGTGGGTGACCGCGTGCTGTTCACGGTCGATTCGTCCGCCATCAACCCGACGGCCGCTGGGATTCTTGATCGGCAAGCGGCATGGCTGGGGCGCTATCCGCGCTACCAGATCACTGTTGAGGGGCATGCCGACGAGCGGGGCACGCGCGAGTACAACATCGCCTTGTCCGCGCGGCGCGCGAATGCTGCCCGCAATTACCTCGCGAGTCGCGGCGTGAATGCCAGCCGGATCAATACGCTGTCGTTCGGGAAAGAGCGGCCAGTGGCGCCGTGTGAGAACGAATCGTGTTGGTCGCAAAACCGGCGGGCAGTGACTGTTCTGCGCGGCAACTAGACCGCTGATTTGTGGGCAGCGCCTCAGCTGTCTATAAGCGGCTCAGTTTCGTCGGTTGAGAGCCGAGTTCATGATGGCAATCCGGTTTGCTTTGGCATTGGCCGTCGGTCTGGCGTGTGCGTCAGGCGCGGCGGCGTTTCCTGTTGTGGCGCCGCCGCCCGTTGATCGCGATCTTGTGTCGGTGCAGGATCGCTTCTTGCCGCGGATCTTTGGACGGGGTGAGCAGCAACCGCCCGCAAACGCCGCTGTGCGGATCGACCAGCTAGAAGCTGAGGTCCGCAGGCTGACTGGTGAAATGGAACAGCTTCGCTTCACCGTGCAGCGCCTTGAAGCAGCGCTTGGGGTAACGGGTGCTGTGGTGCCGCAGCAGCAAGGTGCGGCTCAACCAGCGCCCCAGCAGCGCACGGCCGAGCAGCCGCAAACGCCTGCCACCACCCCCACTGCGCCCGCGGCCGAAACCCAGGCCGTCGCCATTCCCAGCGGCCCCATTGACCTCTCAGCGCTCAACTCGCGCTTTGATAACGCTGCGGCGGACGGCTTTGGTGCCCCGCAAGGCTCTGTGGTGCAGCCGGACGTGTCGCTCGACAACCCGAGCCTTTCTGAGGCCCGGATGCTGATGAACTCCGGCCGTTACCAGCTTGCGATGGAGAAGGTCGTCGGCGTCCTTGGTTCCAGCCCGAGCACCGCTGAAGCCAGCGAAGCGCGCTTCTTGGCCGGCGAGGCGCTGATGGCGCAAGGCGACCTGCGCGGCGCAGCAAACTACTTTTTGGAGAACTACACCACCGACCCCAACGGGGCACGGGCACCGGAAAGCCTTGTGCGGCTAAGCCGTGCCTTCAACCAATTGGGGGAGGGGCAGGCGGCCTGCTCGTCCATTGAAGAGCTGTTCGGCGCTTACCCCAACGTGCCGGCGAACCTGCGGGCGCAGGCTGAGGCGGAGCGCCAGGCGGCGCGCTGTTCCTGACTGGCCTTGAGGCGGCACATTGGGCGCCTCTGCGTAATTATGACCGGATTGGGCTCGCGGTCTCAGGTGGCGGCGATAGTGTCGCGATGGCCGTTCTTGCGGCCGATGCGGTGGGGCGGGATCGCCTTGCCATCTTCTCCATCGACCATGGCCTGAGGGCAGCCGCTGCTGAGGAAGTGGCGCTCGTGCGCAAGCTCGCAGGCGATCTCGGCGTTCCGTTTGCCGCGGGTACGCTGGGCTTGCCCGCCGGCGCGTCGCAGGACACAGCACGGCAAGCCCGCTACGCTGCGCTGCATGAGCTGGCGCAATCCCACGGCGTGAACGCCCTTGCCACGGCTCACACCTTGGAGGACCAGGCCGAAACGGTCCTGATGCGCCTTGGCAAAAAATCGTCCGTCGCGGGTCTATCGGGTATCGGCGACGCGAGTTTTCGGGGTCTGCCGATCCTTCGGCCGCTGCTCGGCGTTGCTCGAGAACCGCTGCGTGCTTGTCTCCGCGCCCGCGGCATTGCCTGGTGCGACGATCCATCCAACGAGGATGACGCCTACCAGCGCATCGCGGTGCGCAAGCTGATGCCGGCGTTGGCGGCCGCTGGGATCACGGCGGAGGCGATCGCAGGGAGCGCAGCGCGTCTTCGCGATGCCCATGACGCGCTCAGCAGTGTCTTCGAGGCGCGCTGGGCGGACCTTGTCAGGCCGCATCACTCGCTCTGGCTCTCGTGGAATGCGGCCCGGTATCGCGAGGAGCCGCGCGAGATCCGCTGCCGCATTTTAGAGCGTGCCTCGCGGCTCGTGGGCGGTGCTGATCGACCGCGCCGCAGCGTAATGGAGGGCATGGACCACGCGCTTTTCGCTGGCGAGCCCACAACCGGCGCGCGCTGCCTTGCCCGGCTGATGGGCGCTGACATCGCGATGTTTCGCGAGGCGCGAGCCATCACCCCCATCAGCCTGGCGCCAGGCGAGGCGGGCATTTTCGATGCGCGGTTTGCGTGCCGGGCAATTGCGGATGTTCCGATCACAATTGCGCCCGCAGACTCGCTCGGCTTGGACTGCCCGCCAGGCCTGCCCGCAGAGGCCATGCGGACCGCTCCGGCTGTGCTGATCGGCGGCCAAGCTGAGGGTTGCCTCATGGTTGGCGAACCGTGGGGGCCGGCTGCCTCAAACATTGCGGAGATGGCGCCTCTGCACGAATGGCCGGCCGGAGGGCTTTCCGAGGGCCGCTGGTTAACACAGGAGTCCCGCGCCCGTTAACGCTGCAACCGTCATAAAATTCCGACACCACGTCGCACGGGTTTGGCAGTCGCTGCGTTCTCCCCTATTTTAAGCAGTGGCGCGGCGAAGGCTCTCGCCACGACCGATGCGGCACAATCCAAGGTCTGCTCAATGAACACACATTTCCGAAACTTCGCGCTGTGGGTGGTGATAGCGCTTCTGCTGATCGCGCTTTTCCAGCTGTTCCAGTCGCCGGGACAACGGCAGAACGCCACGGAGATTGCGTTCTCACAATTCATGACGCAGGTGCGGAACGGCAACGTTCGCGAAGTGACCATTCAGCAGCAGACCATATCCGGTCAGTACAGCAATGGCGGAACGTTCCAGACTTACGCTCCCAATGGCGCAGATTATGTGCCCGACCTTGAAGCGCAGGACGTCGAGATCCGCGCAGAGCCGCCCGAAAGCGGGATTTCATTCTGGGGCATTCTAGCCACCTGGTTCCCAATGCTTCTGATCTTGGGCATTTGGCTCTTCCTCATGCGCCAGATGCAAGGTGGTGGTGCCGGCAAGGCCATGGGCTTCGGTAAGTCCAAAGCCAAAATGCTGACCGAGGCGCACGGGCGCGTCATGTTCGAGGACGTCGCCGGCGTCGACGAAGCCAAGGAAGACCTGCAAGAGATCGTCGACTTCCTGAAGGATCCCTCGCGGTTCCAAAAGCTCGGCGGCAAGATTCCGCGCGGCGTTCTGCTGGTGGGTCCTCCGGGGACGGGTAAAACGCTGCTTGCGCGGGCCATCGCCGGTGAAGCCAACGTGCCGTTCTTCTCCATCTCCGGCTCGGACTTCGTGGAGATGTTCGTGGGTGTCGGCGCAAGTCGCGTGCGCGACATGTTCGAGCAAGCCAAGAAGAACGCTCCATGCATCATCTTCATTGACGAGATTGATGCTGTGGGTCGTCACCGTGGCGCCGGTCTTGGCGGCGGTAACGACGAGCGGGAGCAGACGCTCAACCAGCTCCTCGTGGAGATGGACGGCTTTGAGGCCAACGAAGGGATTATTCTGATCGCGGCCACCAACCGGCCCGACGTGCTTGATCCGGCGCTTCTGCGGCCCGGCCGCTTCGACCGTCAGATCGTTGTTCCGAACCCCGATCTGATCGGGCGCGAGAAGATCCTCAAAGTGCACGTGCGCAAGGTCCCTCTCGCGCCGGACGTGAACCTCAAGACTTTGGCGCGCGGCACCCCGGGTTTTGCCGGTGCTGATCTTGCCAACCTCGTGAACGAAGCAGCCCTTATGGCGGCGCGTCGCAACAAGCGCCTCGTCACAATGCAGGACTTCGAGGACGCCAAGGACAAGGTCATGATGGGCGCTGAGCGCCGCACCCTCGTGATGACCGATGAGGAGAAGAAGCTCACCGCCTATCACGAAGCCGGTCACGCGCTGGTTGCGCTGCACATGCCGGCGTCCGATCCGATCCACAAGGCCACCATCATCCCGCGTGGCCGAGCGCTTGGTATGGTCATGCGCTTGCCGGAGCGCGATCAGGTTTCGCTCACACGCGCTAAGTGTAAGGCTGACCTTGCAGTGGCTATGGGCGGCCGCGTCGCTGAAGAGCTCATCTTCGGCCATGAAAAGGTGACGTCTGGCGCTTCGGCGGACATCAAGATGGCCACCAAGCTGTCAAAGGCCATGGCCACCCAATTCGGTATGTCCGACGAGCTCGGCCCTCTGCTTTACTCCGAAATTGAGGAAGAGGTGTTTCTGGGTCATTCCGTTGCGCGCCAACAGGCGGTGTCCGAGAAGACGCAGGAGTTGGTCGACAGCGAAGTGAAGCGTTTCGATGATGAGGGTTACGACACCGCCATGGCCGTGATCAAAAACAACCTCGATCAGCTTCACACAGTC
>CAKZYH010000030.1 GCA_937884725.1 uncultured Paracoccaceae bacterium | reverse complement strand
TGAAGATGGTCGAGAACATCGACCAGCGCCTTGGCATGTCCAAGGCCGACTTCGACGCCATGGGCAGCCCATCGCGCGAAACGCCTGAGTGCTGATCTCCGACGTTCATTTGAACGCATGAAAGGGGCGCCTTGGGCGCCCCTTTCTCGTTGTGTTGAGATTTGCTGGTTTAGCCGCGATCCCGGCGATTGCCACGGCCACGGCGATCGTCGCGGTCCAAAACACCATCATCGTTGCGGTCCATCCGCTCCACGATGTCGCCGAAGCGCTCGTCGAGTTCGGCGGGTGTGATCAGGCCATCACCGTCCTCGTCTTGACGCTGGAACGCATCGACGATGCGGCGATCCATCAGATCCATGAACACGATGCGGAACTCCTCCAGGGTGAGGGAGCCGTCACCGTTGGCGTCCCCCAGCTCCACCTTTTCGGCAATGAAGGTGTCGATCTCCTCCCGGGTCAGCGCCCGGTCGCCGTTGGCGTCGGCCTGGCGCGCGAGGTCGCGCATCATGCCGCGCCGCCCACCACCGCGCCGGTCGGCGCGCCGCTCCGGTCCGCCGGAGACCCGGAACTCTTTGCGCTCTTGGGCGGCCGCAGGGCTGGAGAGTGTGGTTTGTGTGATGAAGGCGGCGCCGGTTGTACCGACTGCGACCATCGTTGCGACGGCAACAGAAGCGCGCGTGAATTGTGCCATGGGAAGTCTCCTCAAATGTCTCTCGCGGCTCATCCGCTGACACTGAGGTAGCCGCTCCCACGCTGTAAGGTTTGTCGGGGGTGGGCGAGTTTTGTCGCTGATCGGCGCAGGATGACGCGCTGATACAGTTTGCGACAAAGATGGATCCGCGCGGTGCGGGCTGGGTGGCAAAAAATGAATCCGTACGGCTTACAAGGACACTCATGACAGCGCAGCCGCATATCTAGGTGGTCGCCGATGCACGCGACATTCGCGAGCCGCTGGCCGCCTATTTGAAGCGGCACAGCTACCGCGTGACGATGGCGGCGGATGCGGAGGAAGCGCGTGATGGGCTGCGCAACGGCGCGGTGGACTTGATCGTGCTCGACGTGATGATGCCGGGGGAGGACGGGCTGTCGCTCTGCCGGTGGGTGATCGAGCGGGGCGGGCCGCCGGTGATTTTGCTGACCGCGATGGCAGATGAGACGGACCGCATTGTCGGGCTTGAGCTTGGTGCGGACGACTATCTGGTGAAGCCGTTCAATCCGCGGGAGCTTTTGGCGCGGATCCGGGCGGTGCTGCGGCGGGTGCCGGCGCAAGCCGTGGCGCCGGCGCCGATGAAGCGGCAGTTTGCGGGGCTTGTCCATGATGGCGCGGCGCGAACGCTGGTGGCGCACGGCGAGACGCATGCGCTGACGAGTGCGGAAAACCGCCTGCTGATCGTGTTTTTGGAACGGCCGCACCAGGTGCTCAGCCGTGATCAGTTGCTGGACATGACGCAGGGGCGCGAGGCGAAACCCTATGATCGGGCAATTGATAATCAAATCAGTCGGTTACGGCGGAAGATTGAGGCTGACCCTAAGCATCCCGCCGTGATCGTGACGG
>CAKZYH010000029.1 GCA_937884725.1 uncultured Paracoccaceae bacterium | reverse complement strand
CACCGGCATGTCGTGCCGGAACGAATAGCCCAAATCGCCGGTGAGGACGTTGCCCACATAGTTGGCAAGCTGGATCGGGACCGGTTGATCGAGGCCAAAGCGCTCACGCAGCTCGGCCATATATTCCGGCGTCGCGGAGCCCGCTTCACCCGCCAGCACATCCACCGCATCGCCTGGCGCGAGCTGGAGGAGCAAGAAGTTGATCACCACAATGGCGAGGAGGATGGGGATCGCCTGAACGACCCGGCGCATAATGTACCGCAGCCTCGCACCCGCCATGGGCATTCTCCTTCAGGCGATAATTAGACGACCTATAAAGTTAGCGCGGCCGTGCGCGTCGGGGATAAGCCACCCCAAAATAAATGGGGCGGTGTGACCCGCCCCATTTCTGGGATTTTACTCTTCCAAATACATGTTCGCGTAGTTGTCATAGACACCCAGCGGACCGTCGATGACATTCTTGAACTTGTTATTGTAGACCGTTACGAACTCCATCTCTTTCATAAAGACGATGGGCGCCTGTTCCACGATGGTTTTTTGGAACTCCGAATAGATTTCAGCGCGCTTGGCCGGATCATTCTCCGTCTTCGCGGCGTCCATCAGAGCGTCGGTCTCAGGCGTCGACCACTGCGTGCCGTTCACAAACACCGTACCGGGGCGGATCTGCTCGGAGTGGTACTGACGGTGAACGCCAAGCACGGGGTCCGGCAGGCCAAACAGCCAGTTGGACGACATGGCGTAGTCGTAGTCGGTGTAGAGACGCTTCAGCCAGGTCGGCACGTCCTCGTAGCGAAGCTCGATGTCGATGCCGATCTCGGTCAGCGCCTGCTTCACGTACTCGCCAAACCGGCGCCACTCTTCACCATACGGCGTCAGATCGTGCACGAACGAGAAGCGCACACCGTCCTCACCGCGCGGGAAGCCAGCCTCGTCGAGGAGCTGGTTCGCAATCGCGATGCGGTCCTCAACGGTGTAGTCCACCACGTCGTCGGTGTAGAAGCCGACGGGCTCGAAGTTCGAGGAAATCGGGCCGGTGGCCTTCTTGCCGTAGCCGAACCAGATGTTCTCGATCACGAAGTCGCGGTCCACAGCGTAGGCAATGGCCTGGCGCACCTTCGGATTGTCGAACGGCTCAACCTTCACGTTGAACTGCAGCTGCATGATCGGCGCGAAGTAGGCATAGCCGTCCGTGGTGGTCTCGATGAAATCGAGCTCTTCCAGGCGCGGAATGTCGATGTTCGGGATCGCACCAAACGCACCGAAGTGCACTTCGCCGTTTTCCATCGCGGCAGCGCGGGTGGACGCGTCAGCGATGTAACGCACGACCACGCGGTCGAGGTACGGCTTGCCCTCTTGCCAATAGTCCTCGTTCTTATCGAGGCGCGTGAACTGGCCTTTGCGCCACTCCACGAACTTGAACGGACCGGTGCCGATGGGGGCGTTGGCCGTCTCGTTGGCGCGGATATCGGTGCCTTCAAAGATGTGCTTGGCAACGATCGGGCTCTCGTAGCCGTTCAGCGACACGAGAAGGTAGGGCGCGGGTTCGGACAGGTTAAAGACCGCGGTCAGCTCGTCCGGCGTATCGACGCTTTCGATGACCGACAGCGTGGCGCCACCGCGCGGGTGGATTTCGCGCAGGACTTCCATGATGCCGAACTGAACGTCGGCGGAGGTGAAGGGCTCACCGTCGTGCCACGTCACGCCTTCTTGCAGGTTGAAGGTGTAGGTGAGGCCGTCGTCGGAAATCTCCCAGGACTTTGCGAGCTGGGGGAGAATTTCAAAGTCTGGGCCCAGATCGATGAGGCCTTCATAGACTTTGGAGGCCACCTGACCGATGGGGCCAGAGGTGGACAGGTACGGGGCGAGGTTAGGGGGTTCAGGCTGAGTGACCTGGACCAGAGTGCCGCCCGGTGTTTGGGCAAAGGCAGCGCCTGCCGTAAGCGCCAGAGCGAACGATGCGCTGGCGATGGTGCGCATAGGGTGCATTATGATGCGTCCTCCGAGATTTTTGTGTCGGAGACGATGCACATGGCGTGCCGAAGTAGTGCGGCCATCGCTTGGAGAATGATTTTTTCGATCGTTTCGGTCCCGCCGGCTACTAGCAAGTCGGTACTTGACCTTAGCCGTCGCTCGCACGTGAAGTGCAGTGCACCGCGCGCAAACGCTCGAAACGGTATGAATGCGAAGTGCTTTCTGCGAGAGATCAAATATCGATACCTCTGAGATATTATGCTTGGCCTGAGAAATACATGCGTATATTTGAGGGTCGTATAAACGCCCATGGTAAGAAAAACTTTTTCAATATACCCTACCTCTATTCTGAAATTTTGAGCAAAAAAAAGGCAAAAAATCGTATCAAGCCGGTCGGTTTATTCGAAACACATTGATGATCGCTCACTGGAAGTGTTTCAAAAAGCCAAATAGAGAAGGAAAAACCGTGATAAGTGCACTAAATTCATATATTATTGCCAACAGGAGCGACTTGGCTAGCATTGGTGGTGTTTGTTGTCTGAGTTCTGCGCCCGTTTTCGATATGATAGGATTTATCTCCGTCTCGATTATAGAAAGGGATAGCTCTGCCGTGCTTTGCACAAGGTTCGCAATCGTTCGGTAAAATCCATATAGCGATTCAGGATTATAATAGGTAGAATCGAGCATCGCCAACTTCACGCTTTGTAGCGCTGATCTGAGAGGTTCCTCTAGTAAGCTCTCTTGTTTGTCAAAAAGTTCGATCAGTCGGTGTCCGTCATCTACAAACTCTACCCCTGCAACTCGGACTTCAGATTTCTGAGATTTCAATATTAACTTTAGCCAGTTTTCCTGCCGCCGAAGAAAAATATCTAAGTTGTTGAGTAGAGCGCTATATTGTGCAGAAATCTCCGCGGCGAATTCCTTGTCAATTTGCTTAGTATGGGCCT
>CAKZYH010000028.1 GCA_937884725.1 uncultured Paracoccaceae bacterium | reverse complement strand
AGCACCAAGCCGAGCATCGCGCCCATGAAGGCCAGCAAGAACATCATGAAGCGGCCTTGGTGGGCGTAGCCCTTCAAGTATCCGCCAGCGTAAATGACGATCAGGGTGCCGATCCCCGTGATCAGCAGAGCGAATGTGAGCGACAGGCCATCGATCCGTTGGGAATAGCGCACCCCGAGCGCATCCACCCAAGTCACGCCGGCCAGCAAGACCTCGCCGGCTGACACCTGCGGAAGGAAGGCCACCAGCACGACGAAGAGCGCCGCCGGGATGAGCGCTAAGACCCATGCCCCTGCAGCGCCTAATCTTCCAATAAGCCACGGTGCGACGAGCGCACCAATAAAGGGCAAGAGCGCGAGCCAGAGGACGAGAGACGGCGCGAGCGTGGGCATAAGATCCAAAAAGCAGCGCGCCGGGGGCGGCCTGGCCAGAGAGGCCATAGCCTTTAGTCCTCAGATTACTGTTCGGCAATCCTTCACTGCCGTCGGTGCTGGGTCCCGGTTGCATGGTGTTAGGCGCGAACACCATCCGATCACACCAAATTATTCAAAGCGCCGCATCGCTTTGGGATACGGGTTCCTGCACAACGGCCTATATTTGGAGCGGTTATAAAGTGTGGAGAGAGCGCATGAGCAGCCAGGACATCGCCGAGAAGATCAAGAAAAGTGACCGTGAATGGCGCGAGCAGCTGACGCCCGAGCAGTACCGCGTCGCCCGCAAGCACGGCACCGAGCGCGCTGGCACAAGCCCGCTGAACTTGGAAAAGCGGGCGGGAACGTTCAGCTGCGTTTGTTGTGGTCAGCCCCTTTTCCGCTCGGAAGCAAAGTATGAGTCCGGCACTGGCTGGCCGAGCTTCTTTGCACCGATCAACGAGCACGCCATTGAAGAACATGTCGACCGCTCGCTGTTCATGCGCCGCACCGAAACGCGGTGTTCGCGGTGCGATGCCCACTTGGGGCACGTGTTCCCAGACGGCCCTCGCCCAACGGGTCTGCGCTACTGCATGAACGGGGTCGCACTCGAGTTTACGCCGGACGACGCTGCGTGAGCTTTGACCGATCGGCCGCCCTTCCGCCCCGCGCGGATCGGCGGATGTCTCACAGCACACACCACGGTGTGACGCTGGAAGACCCCTATGCATGGTTGCGGGCGGAGAACTGGCGCGAGGTCATGCGCACGCCCAGCACGTTGCCGGCCGACATCGCAGCGTTCTTGAACGGCGAGAACGACTACGCCGACGCTGTGATGGCGCCGCTCAGCACGCTGCGCGACACGTTGTTTGCCGAAATGCGCGGGCGGATCGCAGAGACCGATTGGTCCGTTCCGACGGTGGACGGCGAGTACGCCTATGGCAGCGACTATGTGGAGGGGGGCGAACACCCGCGGCTTATCCGTATGGCGCGCGCCGATGGCGAGATGCTGTCCGAAGGCGATGCGCTCCCGGACACCGAAGTCCTTCTCGACGGCAACCTTGAGGCGGCGGACTCCGGCTATTTTCGGCTCGGCGGGATCGCCCATGCGCCGGACCACAAGTCGATCGCCTGGAGCGCCGACCGCGCGGGCGCTGAACTCTTCACGCTATCGATCCGCGACCTCAGCACCGGCGCCGACACGGTGCTGTTTGAGGACGTGACGCCGGCCGCCACCTTCGCTGCCGATGGCAAAACCGTCTTCACCGTGGCGCTCGACGACAACCACCGCCCCTGTAAAGTCTTGGCGCGCAGTCCCTCCACTGATGTAAAGACAGTCTATGAAGAGGCTGACCCCGGTTTTTTCGTAGGCGTCAGCCGGACGCTATCGGGCCGCTTTGTCGTCATCGATAGCCACGACCACGAAACCTCAGAAGCGTACCTGATCGACGCTGACGATCCTTTGGGCGAGCCGCGGATCATCGCCGAGCGGCGGCCGGGAGAAGAATACGACATCGAGCACCGCGGCGATCAGCTGTTCATCCGCACCAATCGCGACGCCGAGGACTTCCGCATCGTCTCCGCCCCCGTCGCCACGCCTGGGCGCGACCACTGGCAGGACGTGGTGCCCCATCGCCCGGGCACGTTCATCGTGTCGATGAATGTTTTTGCGGGCTTTCTGGTGTGGCTCGAGCGGGAGAACGCCCTCCCGCGGATCATGATCCGCCGCCTGTCGGACGGCGACACCCATTCCATCGCCTTCGACGAGGAAGCCTATGCGCTCGGCATGTCGGAGGGGTATGAGTTCGATACCGAAACGCTTCGCTTCAGCTACGCGTCGATGACCACGCCCACCGAGGTGTGGGACTACAATATGGCAACGCAAGAGCGTCGACTGCGCAAGCGCCAGCAGATCCCGTCTGGGCATGATCCCTCGCAATACGTGACGCGCCGCCTGGTGGCCCGCGCATCGGACGGCGCCGAAGTGCCGGTGAGCCTGGTGCACCACGCCTCGACGCCGGTGGACGGGAGCGCGCCTTGCCTCATTTACGGGTACGGCGCTTACGGCATCACCATTCCGGCCGCCTTCAACGCCAATGCGCTCAGCCTGGTGAACCGCGGCGTAGTCTATGCCATCGCCCACGTGCGCGGCGGGATGGACCGGGGCTTTGACTGGTACGCCCACGGCCGGCGCGAGCACAAAGAGAACACCTTCTCCGACTTTGTGGCCGCCACCGATCACCTCATCGCGACGGGCTATGCCGCGCCGGGCAAAGTCGCTGCGCAGGGCGGCTCGGCGGGCGGTATGCTGATGGGCGCCATCGCAAACCGCGCGGGGGACCGCTACGGCGCCATCGTCGCGGAAGTGCCCTTTGTGGACGTCCTCACCACCATGCTCGACGACACGCTTCCGCTAACGCCGCCGGAGTGGCCCGAGTGGGGCGATCCCATCCGCGATCCAGAAGCCTTTCATCGCATGAAGGGCTACTCGCCGGTCGACAACGTTGCCGCCCAATCCTATCCGGCAATCCTAGCGCTCGCCGGCGTGTCAGACCCACGCGTCACCTACTGGGAGCCCGCCAAGTGGGTGGCGCGATTGCGTGAACACGCCACCAACGATCCACTGATTGTACTGCGCACCAACATGGAAGCCGGGCACGGCGGCGCCTCGGGTCGATTCAAGCGCCTTGAGGAAGTCGCTCTCGTCCAAGCGTTCATCCTCGCCTGCGTTCAGCCATCGGCGAGCGCATGAAGGTGACGCCTCGGCACTTGTCACAGCGGCGCGGTAGCACAACGCTATGGGTTGCCGGGTAGCGGGACCCAGCATCGTCGGGCACGCGGGTGCTCAGGGAGGAAGCCAATGCGTTCAACCATGATCGCGGCCGTGGCCGTCGCAACAATCACCATGGTACTGCCCGTCGCCCCGGTGTCGGCGCAGGGGGTTGAGACACAGTTCCGCTTCGCGCGGGTCTACTCGATCACCCCCCAGTGCAGCGAACACCCGAATGCGCCGGTGATCGGCCGGGTTTCCGGTTCTAGCGCTGAGCGCAAGTCGCGCGGGTTATCATTCGTTGGTTGCTTTGAAACGTTTCAGGAATGCGAGGCTTGGCGCGCCTTTGCATCCTCGAATGTCGCTGGGCGGTTCATCCAGAACCGTTGCGAACAACGCTTCTGACGCCCTCGGCAAAGCGATCAACTCTTCCCTGTTCACGGCAGTGTTGACCGCGCGCAGGCTTCGAACTGACCGCAAACCCGCTACGGTGCGGTCCGAAAAGTGGGAGAAATCGATGCGATTCGTCATCACCGCAGCCGCGATTATCTGCACAGCGTTTCCGGTAACGCTGGGATCCGGCTCCGCCAGCGCGCAAGGGATCGAAACACAATTCATCCGCTCGCGAGTGCTCGCCCAAACTCCGCAGTGTCGCAATAATCCCAACGCACCGGTCGTCGGCCGCGTTGCTGGAGCGGGCACGGGGCAGCAGGGCCGCGGCCTGTCTTTTGTGGGCTGTTTCGACACCACCGCGCAGTGCAATCAATGGCGCGGCGCGGTCTCTGGCATTGTCCGAGGGCGACTGATTCAAAACACCTGTGAAGCGCGCCGCTGACAGGCAAACAAAATGGGGCGTGCGAGTTTCCTCACGCCCCTTTCGCGTCACTGCGGAGCCTTTCCGCGAGACCTAGGCCGCTGCGTGAAGCTCAGCCACATATTCCCAGTTGACGAGGCTATCCCACCACGCTTCCAGGTACTTCGGTCGGGCGTTGCGGTAATCGATGTAGTAGGAGTGCTCCCACACATCGACACCCAGGATCGGTGTCGCGCCGTGGACGAGCGGATTCTCGCCGTTCGGCGTTTTCATGATCTCAAGCTTGCCGTCCTTTACGGCGATCCAGGCCCAGCCTGAGCCGAACTGGCCAACACCGGCGGCAATGAAGTCGGCCTTCGCCTTGTCGTAACCGCCGAGGTCGCTGTCGATCTTGGCCGCGATTTCGGAGGGCATGGTGCTCTTGCCACCGCCCGGCTTCATCCATTTCCAAAAGTGGATGTGGTTGTAGTGCTGGCCAGCGTTGTTGAAGAGGCCGGCGTTGGTGCCAAAGCTCTTCTTCACGATGTCTTCCAGGCTGTCGTTCTCCATGCCGGTGCCGGCCAGGAGTTCGTTGCCCTTGGTCACGTAAGCTTGGTGGTGCTTGTCGTGGTGAAACTCCAGCGTTTCAGCCGACATGTACGGACCCAACGCATCGTAGGCGTAGGGCAGATCGGGCAAAGTGAAGGACATGAGGCAACTCTCTCGCTCGGAAGGATTTGTGAAAGGTGCGCCATTGGCGGACCGTCTGTTTTCAAATTAGTCCGGGTCAAACACCGTTCAACGCAAAGCTGCCCGGCGCGACGGGGAAATGGCGAAACGGACTGGCGCTCAGACGTGGGCGTAGTCCCAGTACGCCTGGCGGGCCTTGTTAAAGACCGGGCCGGGTTGGAACTCGCGGTCTTCCAACTTGGTAATGGGCATCACCTTGGAATAATTGCCGGTCTGAAACACCTCGTCGGCGTCCATGAAGTCGCTCACCTTCAGCGAGGCTTCCTCCACCCGCACCCCGGCTTTGCGCAAAAGATCCATCACGCGGTGGCGGGTGATGCCGGCCAAGAAAGATCCGTTTTCCGCCGGGGTCACGCAGACACCGTCCTTCACCATGAAGATGTTGGAGGTGGCGAGTTCAGCGACGTTGCCCAGCATGTCGAGCACCAACGCATTGTCAAAACCGGCTGACCGCGCCGCTGACAGCGCCCGAGCGTTGTTGGGGTAAAGGCAGCCCGCCTTGGCGTTGGTGGGCATGCACTCCAGCGTCGGCCGGCGGAATTTTGACACAGTGATGGATCCGCCGGACGGCTTGGGCATCGGCGTCTCATAAAGGCACAGCAGGAAACGCGTGGTGTCCGGGTCAGGGGCCACGGCAGAGTAGCCGCCGTTCTCAGCCCAATACATGGGGCGGATGTAGAGCGGTGTGCCGGAGGCGAATTTGGTGAGGCCTTCGCTCACGAGCTCGGTCATCTCCCCCACCGACATGGAAGGCTTTAGGCCAAGCGCTTCAGCGCTAGCGTTGACGCGGGCAAGGTGAAGATCGAGGTCAGGCGTCACACCCTCGAACGCACGCGCGCCGTCAAACACGGACGAGCCAAGCCAAAAGGCATGGGTGCGCGGCCCAATCACCGACGGGTTGCCCGGCAGCCACTCGCCATCAAGCCACGTCCAAGTGTCAGACCATTCGATCATCGGTTCGCCTCCGCCCTACTCTCGCCGCACCTTTACCATTGCTTGGCCCCGACGAAAGGCCTTCGCGCGTGACGCAGCCGCGCGGGCGGTGTTATGGCGGGCCAGAAGGAGACCGCCCCATGCTGCCCGTGTTCGTGTTCGACGCCTACGGCACCTTATTCGACGTCCACGCCGCCGTGCGCCACCACGCCGAGGCTGTGGGTCCGGACGCTGATCGACTGTCGGCGCTGTGGCGCACCAAGCAGCTGGAGTACTCGTGGACCCGGGCGCTGTCGGGCGAGTATGTCGACTTCTGGCGGCTCACTGAGGCGGCGCTCGACTACGCGTTTGAGAAAATCCCCGGCACCAACCGGGAGACGCGCGAGGAACTGCTCGACGCGTACCGCACCCTGGACGCTTATCCCGAGGTGATCGACGTCCTGACAAGGTTGCGTGATGCGGGCGCGAAGACTGCGATCTTGTCGAATGGCTCGCCGGGCATGCTCGAGCTGGCTGTGCGCGCGGCAAAGATTGGCGAACTGCTAGACGATGTCATCTCGGTGGACAGCCTGCGCACCTACAAGCCGCTGCCCGTGGTCTACGAGCAGGTCACCACCAAGTTCCGCGTGTTTCCCGACGCAGTGTCGTTCCAGTCCTCCAACCGATGGGATGTGGCTGGCGCCAGCGCGTTCGGCTTCCGAACGGTTTGGATCAACCGCACCGGCGAGCCGGAGGAATATCCTGACATGGCGCCCGCCGCGACCCTGTCGGATCTCAACGGGCTCGACACGCTGTAGCGCGCCGTTCTCGCCGGCGCGCTGATTCGGGTAACGCGTTAGGCGGGCGAGGCGGACTGGTCGTCGGGGCCGGCGGTGCCGTCTTCGGCGATTTTCTTGGCGCCTAAGCCAATGCCGATTAGCCCAACGCCATTAAAGATAAAGTCGATGGCGACAAACAGGCCGATCACCCAACCCCACTGGCTGAACCATGTGGCGGCGCTTTCTGCGGGCGCCATGGCTTCATCGGTCGGCAGTTCCACCAGGTAGAACACCATCAGACCGAGCGCGATGCTGATGACGCCCGCAAGGCCGAGCCAAACCGAGGCGCCGCCCTGTTTCATTTGCACGGCCATGAAAATGCGGAACACGCCGACCACAACAAATGTCGCGGCCAAGAGAATGGTCAGCCACCACGCCGATTGCACGGGAAGGACGACCATCAACACGCCGGCGGCGAGATAAAGCGCGCCGACAAGCACATGCCCAACGGTCGGTTTCCAACCTGGATAGCGAAATCCGTCGATCATCTGCGCGATGCCGGCGCAAATGGCCAACACGCCGAACCAGATCACCGTAACGATGGTGAGGAAGCCGGCCATGCCCAGGCCTACGATGCCCAGGATCAGCATCAAAATGCCGAGTCCCACCATCCATTTCCAATTCGCCGAAACGATCTTCAGCTGTTCGTCGAACTGACCGCCGCTGATCATGCTCATGCCTTCTGCCTCTCCCGCTTACCGCCTGCTCAGAGCGCTGCCAGAAGCCGCGCCCAGGACCGGATGCCTTTGTGAAAACTCTTCAGGTCGTACTTCTCGTTCGGTGAGTGGACGCGGTCATCCTCCAGCCCAAAGCCGATGAGCAGCGCGTCCATCCCCAAGACCGTCTTAAAGTCATGTACGATAGGAATGGAACCACCAACGCCGATCATTGCGGTCTGCGTTTGCCATTCCTCGGCGAGGACCTTTTGCGCAGTTTTCAGCATCGGCCAGTCGGCCGGCACCTGGATGGCCGGCCCAGACCCGTGCGTTTCAAACTCAACGCTGCAGTCCGCCGGCACCATTTCGCGGGCGTAGGCTTTGAACGCCTCGATGATTTTGGCTGGGTCCTGCGTGCCGACGAGGCGGAAGGAGACTTTCGCTTGCGCCTCAGCGGGTATGACGGTTTTGAAGCCCGCGCCGGAGTACCCGCCGCTCATGCCGTTCACCTCGCAGGTGGGCCTGGACCAGACAAGCTCCAGGATCGAGCGGCCCTCCTCGCCGGCAGGTTTCGATAGCCCGACGGTGCCGAGGAACTCCCCTGCCGTCATGCCAAGGCTGTCCCAATTGGCGAGCGTTCTGGGGTCCACCTCGTGCACGCCGTCGTAAAAGCCTGGCAGGGTTACGCGCCCGGCATCGTCATGCAGGCCCGCCAGAATCTTCGCGACCACGCTGTTAGGGTTGCGCGCCGCCCCGCCGAAATAACCGGAGTGCAGGTCCCTGTCGGCCGCGCGCACGGTCATGGTGATCGTGATGTTGCCGCGCAGCGACATGGTGATCGCGGGGGTGTCGCGGTCCCACATGCCGGTATCGCAGACGAACACCGCATCGGCCTGCAGTTCGTCCTTCGCCTCGGCAAAAAAGCCGGGGAGCGAGGGCGAGCCGCTCTCCTCTTCGCCCTCCAGCATGATGGTGACTTTGACCGGAAGCTCACCCTCCACCGCCTTGATGGCCCGCAGCGCCTCCACAAAGGTCATCACCTGGCCTTTGTCGTCCGCCGCCCCCCGCGCGACGATCATCTTCGAGCCGTCGGGGCGCTCAGCCACACGCGGCGCGAACGGGTCGGTCTCCCAAAGCTCCAGCGGGTCGACGGGCTGCACATCGTAGTGGCCGTAAAACAAGATATGCGGGCGGTTGTCCGGCCCATCCGATTTGGCGAGCACGATGGGATGGCCGATGGTGTTGCGCACCTCAGCATGCAGGCCAAGCGTCGCAAGATCGGCCGCCAAATGCTCAGCGGTGCGGCGACAATCGGCGGTGTAGGCCGGATCGGTGGAGATCGACGGAATCTTTAAAAGTTCAAACAGACGATCAAGGCTGGCGTCGAGGTCTGTATCGACCCGGTTAAGGATGCTGTCGATGTCCATGGGGTCTCCGTCGTTATCCACAGTTGCGCTTAAGGGCTGTCAGGCGATACTTGCGTTGTCTTGGGGGTGAGTGATGGATCAGGCCGCGCACGATGCTTGGATGGGTTTGGCGCAAAAGGCGTTAAAGGGCGCGCCGCTCGACACGCTGAACACTGCGTTCCCCGATGGCTTTACGCTAGGTCCGTTACACGCGCCGATGAGCCCCGTCTATTCCGGGCGTCCAGTCGCCGGCCCGTGGCGCGTGGTGCAGCGCATCGCCCATGACCAGCCGCCCTCGAAGGTCGTCGCCGAGCTGATGAACGGAGCGGACGCCTTATCGCTTGTGTTTGCGGGCGCACCGGATGCGTTTGGCGCCGGCCTCACGACCGCCACCGCTGACGAACTCGACACTTTGCTGGGCGAGGTGATGCTCGATCACTGCCCGATCTACCTCTCGGCTGGCGCACGGGGCGCTGGGGCGGCAGCGCTGCTCTCTGCGGTGGTGGCAAAGCGGCGGACGCTGCCGCGCGAACTCCATCTCGGTCTCGACCCCTATGGCGCGGCGCTCGCCACCGGCCAACTGGTGGCGCTGCCCATAGCGGATGCGGTGGAAGCGGCGGAAACTCACGATCTGGAGGGGACCATCGCGCTTGCCGATGGTCGGCCCGTGGCCGAAGCGGGCGGGACGCCGGCTCAGGAGCTTGCCTTCGCCCTCGCCGCCTTCGCCGGACACATGGAAGACCTGATCGACGCTGGCATAGACCCTGGCACGGCAGCGCGGCGCACGGCCATGGCGCTGAGCGCGAGCCAAGATCAGTTCACCAGCATCGCGAAGCTCCGCGCCGCCCGCCGCCTGCACGCTATGGTCGTTGAGGCGTTCGGCGCCAACACCGCGCTGCAGCTTTGGGTGACAACACAGCGGCGGATGCTGTCGCATACCGACCCCACCACGAACCTCTTGCGCCTTACCATTGCCGCGTTCAGCGCCGGCGTCGGCGGGGCTGATGCGGTGACGGTGTTGCCGTACGCGCCGGACGGTCGCCAGCTCGCCTCCCGCATGGGCCGCAACATTCAGCGCCTCTTGCTGGAAGAAAGCCACCTCGGGGTCATCGCCGATCCTGCCGCCGGTTCTGGCGCGGTCGAAGCGCTCACCGACGAGATCGCTGCCGCCGCTTGGGCCAAGTTTCAGACCCTCTCGCATGTCGGCCTTAGGCAGAGCCTGATGGGCGGCACTGTGCAGTCCGACATTGCCGCATCCGTCGACGCTGAGGCCGCCGCCCTTAACGAGGGCGAACGCACCATTGTGGGCGTCACAAAATTCCCGCCACCCAACGATCAATCCGCTTCACCAATCCTCGTCGACGCCCCACAGCCGACCGGTGCGCCGCCGCCGGATCATTCGGTCCGTGCGCTCACCATCGCCGCGACAATGGGCGCGAGCATCGCCGACTTGAACCAGCCGCCCGCGAGCGTGAGGTCCCTGCCCCCGACCCGCCTCAGCGCCGCGCAGGAGGACGCCCGATGAAGCCCGACTTCAGAGAGATTCCCTACACGGCCTCCGCGCGCCCCTTGCCCGACCAACGCGAGTGGCAGTCGCCGGAGGGTATTCCGGTTCGCGCGCTCAATGCCGCGGCTGACGTGGCAGACCTGCCGATTGGCACCATCCCCGGCGCCGCCCCTTACATCCGCGGCCCCTACCCGACCATGTACGTCCAGCGGCCCTGGACCGTCCGCCAATATGCGGGCTTCTCGACAGCGGAAGAGTCCAACGCCTTTTATCGCCGCAACCTTGCGGCGGGCCAAAAGGGGCTGTCGGTCGCCTTCGATCTTGCCACCCACCGTGGCTACGACAGCGACCATCCGCGCGTCGCCGGCGATGTTGGCATGGCCGGCGTAGCGATCGACTCCATCCTCGACATGCAGACCCTGTTCGACGGCATTCCGCTCGACGAAATGACCGTGTCGATGACCATGAACGGCGCGGTTTTGCCGGTGCTGGCGCTCTACATCGTCGCCGCCGAAGAACAGGGTGTGCCGCAATCCAAACTCGCGGGGACCATTCAGAACGACATTCTGAAAGAGTTCATGGTCCGCAACACGTTCATTTATCCGCCGCAGCCATCCATGCGGATCGTGTCGGACATTTTCGCGTTCACCGCGCAAAACATGCCGCGGTACAATTCGATCTCGATCAGCGGCTATCACATGCAAGAAGCCGGGGCGACGGCGGACCTGGAGCTTGCCTACACCCTCGCCAACGGCATCGAGTACGCCCGCGCCGGTGTGGCTGCCGGGCTCGACATCGACAAGTTTGCGCCGCGGCTGTCGTTCTTCTGGGCGATTGGCATGAACTTTTTCATGGAAGTCGCCAAGATGCGGGCCGCCCGCTTCTTGTGGGCCGAGCTAATGGGCGAGTTTGAGCCCAAAGATGCGCGGTCCCTGTCGCTGCGCACCCACTGCCAAACGTCGGGTTGGTCGCTGACGGCGCAGGACGTTTACAACAACGTTGCGCGGACCATGGTCGAGGCGATGGCCGCCACCCAGGGCGGCACGCAGAGCTTGCATACCAACTCGCTCGATGAGGCCTTGGCGCTGCCCACGGACTTCTCCGCCCGTATCGCGCGCAACACACAGCTCGTTCTGCACATGGAATCGGGCACGACGCGCTTTATAGATCCGTGGGGCGGATCGCCCGCGGTGGAGCGTTTGACCCACGATCTTGTCGCCCGCGCCCGCGAGCACATCGCCGAAGTGGAAGCGATGGGCGGGATGGCTAAAGCCATCGAGGCAGGCACGCCGAAGCTGCGCATCGAAGAGGCCGCCGCCAAAGCGCAGGCCCGTATCGATAGCGGCGAACAAACCGTCGTGGGCGTGAACCGCTACAAGCCGGACTTCGACGAGGACGTGGAAGTTTTGAAGGTCGACAACTCCGCTGTGCGCGCGCAGCAGCTGTCAAAGCTCAGCCGGCTGCGGTCCGAACGCGATGAGGCTGGGACCCAGGCGGCGCTGACCGCGCTCTCCAATGGCGCCGCCGCGGATGGCAACCTCCTTGAGTTATGCGTCAATGCCGCCCGCGCCCGGGCGAGCGTCGGCGAGATGAGCGATGCAATGGAGAAGGTCTTTGGTCGGCACACGGCAACGGTCCAGGCCATCACAGGCGTCTACAAAAGGGAGGCCGGGAAGATGGGAGCACGCATTGATGCTGTCCGCGCGATGGCTGACGAGTTCGCCGAGCATGACGGCCGCCGCCCGCGCATCCTAGTCGCCAAGATGGGCCAGGACGGACACGACCGCGGCCAGAAGGTGATTGCCTCCGCCTTCGCCGATCTTGGGTTTGACGTCGACATCGGGCCACTGTTCGCAACGCCGGAAGAGTGCGCGCGCCAGGCAGTGGACAACGACGTTCACATCGTCGGCGTCTCATCCCTCGCCGGCTCGCACCTCACGCTATTGCCAGCGCTGCGCGAAGCGATGGCGGCGGAAGGCCGGGAAGACATCTTGATTGCCATCGGCGGCGTGATCCCGCCGGGTGATGTTGCAGAGCTTCGTGATATGGGGGCCGCCGCGATTTTCCCGCCGGGAACCGTGATCGCCGATGCCGCCGAGGGGCTCATTCTGACGCTATCCAACAGGCTCGGCTACGCCCCGCGCGCCGCCGCCGAATGAGCCCAGACGAACTGCTTGCGGAAGCGCGCGCTGCTGCGAAGAACGCTTACGTGCCCTACTCCGGCTTCGCTGTCGGCGCTGCTGTTCTGACCAGTGACGGCACGGTGGTATGCGGCGCAAATGTGGAGAACGCGTCTTACGGTCTGAGCATTTGCGCGGAAACCAACGCAATCACCACTGCTGTGGCGGCAGGCGCTCGGGAGATTGTCGCTGTCGCTGTCGTGGGCGGTGCAGTCGGCGATCCGAACGCGCGGGCGCTCGCCACCCCATGCGGCCGCTGCCGGCAAATCATCGCGGAGTTCGCCCGCGAAGACCTCGTCGTGTTTGTTGAAGACGTGCCGGGCAACGAGCGGCTCGACATTCCCCTTGCCGAGCTGTTGCCCCACCCGTTTCGGCTGAGGCCGTAGCGCTGCAAAGCGCACTCGTTATCATGCAAATCCGCCACGGGTTCGCTGTGAATTCTCCTAAAATCCCGCCTACTTTCTTCAATCCGTCTTGGCGGGTCATGGATACTGTGCGAGCCCGCGACGACAGACGGGGGCCGGCGTGTTTCGAATTGCGATGGGAATGGCGCTGGCAGCGCTGATGGCGGGATGCTCCGCAGGCGGACCAGGCGGGCCGGCAGAGGCACTCACCGCGGCAAGCGTTTCGTCGGCCACCTGGCTCACCATTACCGACGATGGCGCCGGCCCGGTGACAGGCACCACATCCTACAACGAGGCCGCGCTGGCATCCGTATCCCCGAACGCGGACATCCGCTCCATCCAAACGGCCAACGAGCGCAAAGTCGCCTGGACGCACGCTGCGTTTATCGACGGCACCCAGGCCGTCCAGTTCTTCAAAGGCCGGGGCAACAAGGTGGCCGAGATCCACGGCGTGTCGCAGCATCTCACCGGGCCGAACGGTGAGCGCATCGGCATGACCATGAACCAAGCCCGCGTCGGCCGCCGCCAGTGCCGTGCTGGTAAAGCGCTATGGCGCGGCATGGCCGTGTGCAAAGCGCGGGGTACCAAGCACGTGAAGCTGGTGTTTTCGATCCCCGGCTATGAAGGGCCTTTCAACAAGCTCCCCTCCTCCGACGACCTCAAGCGCGCCGAACTTCAGCGCATCGTGTGGACCTCCGCCTAGTCGGGTTTGTCAGCGCCGCGGTCGAACGGCGCGTCCAGAATGCCGCGGCCCATTTCCTCCAAAAGCTCTTGATTAGGCGGCAGGGGCGCGTTCTCAGGCTGGCGCTTGTCCAGCGTCAAGAACGAGTGCCCGTGCACAAAGCGCCATAATATGTGCGCCCGGCGAATTGCCACTTCGTGGGTGGCGGGGATACCGAGGTAGGCCGCCACCGCATCGTTCACCACGCCAAATGCGCGTCCACCCGCTTCGACACATAGAGCGTTCTGGCTGAGTTTTTCGTTGGATCCAAAAATTAAACGGAACATTCCAGGGCTCGCAACAGCGAATTCGAGATAAGCCAGCCCAACCCCACACACCGCCTCCATCGACCCGCGCGGTTGGCTGTCGCGCCCGTGCGCCATAGCCTCGCGCATCCTGTCGACGCCCGCCGCGACCACATGGACCAAGAGGTCGGTGCGATCCTGAAAGTGCTTGTAGGGCGCACCGCTCGACACACCGACATTGCGGGCCGCCTCGGCGATGGAGAACTTGTCCACGCCGTCCCGCTCAATCAGGCGGCTTACCTCATCGATCAGCTCCGCTCTTAAATCGCCATGGTGATAACCGCGGTCGGGCTTCCGCCCTGCCCCCGCACCCGCCGTATCCGACAATGCCGTCCTCCCTGCGACCGGATCAGCAACCGCAAAAGATGCTTGACCTGGTAAGTGAGACTTACATATGGAAGTCATGCTTACTTATGGAAGCAGCACTCACATGCGAAGGGGTGAAGCATGCCGGCGACAAACTCAAGCGGTGGTTTGAAAAGTATGCTCATCAGCGCTCTGCGCCGCATCGGGACCATCACCCTCACCCTCATCGTCGTCGGTGGTGCAGTCGGCGCGATTCTCCTCGGACGAACGGTTATTGCCGACCGCGCAGCCGCAGAAGCAAACCAGGAGCGCCCGCCCTCCCCGCCGATGACTGTGGCGGTCAGCCGGCTCACCTACACCGACGGGTTTGACGTAACCCGCCGCTTTACCGGGCAGATCGAGCCCGCCCAAACCACAGCGCTCGGTTTTGAGCTTGCCGGCACGGTCGATGCGCTGGTGGTTGACGAAGGCGACGTTGTTGAAGCTGGGCAGCCCATCGCCACGCTCGACACGCGCCTTTTGGAGGCGGAGCGCAAACGGCTCATCGCTAGCCGTGAAGCACTGGAGGCGCAGGCAGAGCTCGCCCGGCGCACCACCGAACGGCAGACAGCGCTGCAAGCCAAAGGCTTTGCCTCCTCCCAAGCGTTGGACAACGCCTCGCTAGGCCTGATCGAAATCGAAGCGCGGATGGCGGAGATCGACGCGGCCCTTTTCAGCGTTGATGTGCGCGTGGACAAATCTGCACTCACGGCGCCGTTCTCCGGCGCCATCACGCTGCGCCACGTGGATGCGGGCGCCTCCATCGCCGCCGGATCACCCATCGTCACCATCGTGGAGACCGCCACACCGCAGTTCCGTGTCGGCCTGCCGCCGGACTTTGCACGCAACCTGCGGCAGGGCGAAACTGCGGTGGTCGCATTCGGTAAGGATCGCTTCGGCGTCAGCTTCGACACGATCATCGCCCAGCTTGATCCCACCACCCGCACGAGCACGGTGTTGTTCAACGTGGAGGCCGGCACCATGCCGCCATTCGGCGAAACCGGCTCGATCACCATGGTCGAGCGCGTAACAGCGCGCGGTGCCGAGGTTCCGGTGGCTGCACTGCGCGATGGGCCACGCGGGCTGTGGGAGATCGTCACCGTCAGCGACGGCCCGGACGGCCATGTCGTCGGCACTGAAGCTGTGGAGGTCCTATACTCCAATGGCGAAACAGCCTTCGTGCGCGGCACCTTTGAGGACGGCGCCCGCTACGTCACCGATGGCCCGCACCGCGTCGTGAACGGTCAACGCGTGACCATCGCCGGAGGCACCAGCTGATGGAAACGATGACATTTCGCCAACCGCGCCTGGTCGCGCTCGCGCTGCTGGTCATCGTCGCCGCCGGCCTTTCAGCGCTCCTTGCCATCGGCCGGCAAGAAGACCCCACAATCACCAACCTTTTTGCCACCGTCACCACGCCCTTTCCCGGCGCCGACCCCGCCCGGGTCGAAACGCTGGTCACCACGCCTATCGAAGAGCGGCTTCGCGAAATCGCAGAGGTTGACGTCATCGCCTCGGTGTCATCGACGGGCATCTCCATCGTCCAGGTGGAGCTTGAGGAAACTTTGGCGGACGACCGGATCGAGCAGGTCTGGTCCGAAACCCGAGACGCCCTCGACGATGCGGTGGCCGAGTTTCCCGCTGGCGTTCAACCGCCAGAGTTCGATTCGGACGGCACAGGGGCCTACGGGGCGATCATCGCCATCAGCGGGCGTCACAGCGATGTTCCGCTCGCCATAGCGGCGCGGTACGCCGATCTCCTGGCCGACGATCTGCGCAATGTCGCGGGGACCAAGCTGGTCGACACCTACGGCGAGCCGCAAGAGGAGGTGCTCGTCACGCTGGATCCAGAGCGCGCCGTCGCGCTGGGGATCACTGCGCCCGAGGTTTCCCGAGCCATCGCCGCCGCCGATACCAAAGGTCAGGCCGGTCGGCTGCGCGGCACGACGAGCGACCTGATCGTCGATGTTGCAGGTGACATTGAGGCGCTGGAGCGTGTGCGCAACATCATCCTTCGGGAAGGCCCCAATGGCGAGGTCACCCGCGTTGCCGATGTTGCCACCGCCACCCGCACACCTTTGACGCCCGCCGAGTCGCTCGCTTTCCACAACGGCACGCCCGCAATCCTCGTCGCGGCCAAGCTGCAAGATGGATTGCAGGTGGACGCCTGGATGGGCCGCGTTGCGACATCGCTGTCTGAGTTCAATGACGGGTTGCCGGGCGGGCTTTCAGCCGAGCTGGTGTTTGACCAAAGCCGTTACACCGCCGACCGGCTCAGCGAGGTCGGCACCAACATGGCGATTGGCGTCACGCTGGTGGTTGGCGTGCTTCTCATCACGCTCGGGCTGCGCGCTGCGATGATTGTCGCCGTCATCTTGCCGGTGGTGTCGCTGGCGACGCTCGCGACGATGAACATCATCGGCCTCGCCATCCACCAGATGTCCGTGACCGGCCTCATCGTGGCGCTTGGCCTGCTTGTCGATGCCGGCATTGTCATGACCGACGAGGTGGGCCAGAGGTTGCGCGCCGGCATGTCTCGCGAGCGCGCAGTAGGGAGCGCGGTGCGTCGCCTTTGGGCGCCGCTGTTTGCGTCCACGGCGACGACGGCGTTGTCGTTCACGCCGATGATTCTGCTGCCCGGTCCAGCTGGCGACTTTGTTGGATCCATCGCGATCGCGGTTGTCATCATGCTGGTGTGGTCGTTCCTCGTTGCGATTACCATCACGCCCGCCATCGCCGGTTGGGTGTTGCCCGCCGAGGGACGCGGCGGTGCACTCGCCAACGGCGTCAGCTTGCCGGGGCTCAGCCACACGTTCGAACGCTCGATCCGGTGGTCGATCCGCAACCCGCTACGGTCCATCGCGCTGTCGCTTGTGCTGCCGGTGACGGGCTTTCTCGCCCTGCCCCTTCTGACCGCGCAATTCTTCCCCGGCGTCGACCGCGACCAATTCCACATAGAGGTCGATCTGCGCCCTGGCGCGTCAATCAGCCAAACAGAGAGCACGGTTCGGCGGATCGATGAGGCCCTGCGCGCTGCAGACGAGACGCAACAGGTCTCGTGGGTGCTCGGCCGATCCGCGCCAGCGTTCTACTACAACATCGTCGGCGGGCGGGATAACTCCTCCCGCTACGCCCAGGCGCTGGTGACGACACAATCGCCTGCGGCCACAGAAACGCTGCTCGCGCGACTGGAGCGGGACCTCGGAGCCGTTGCGCCGGAAGCCCAAGTCCTGGTGCGCGGTCTCGTCCAAGGCCCGCCTGTCGACGCGCCGGTCGAGTTTCGCATCCTCGGTCCCAACATCGACGTGCTGCGCGATCTTGGCGACGAAGTGCGGCGGATCCTGTCGCAAGTGGATACCGTCACGCTCACTCGCGGCACGCTGATCGATGGCGCACCTGAGATCAGCATCGACGTGAACGAAGGCAAAGCGCGCGACATCGGCCTCGACCTTGAGGCGATTTCCCTTCAGCTGGAGGCCGGGCTCGAAGGGCTGGTCGGCGGCTCACTCATCGAGGCAACCGAGGAGCTGCCGGTGCGCGTGCGCTTCGGCGAACTCACGCGGGGCGACCTCTCTGCCATTGCCGACCTGCCCATCTTGCCTGTGGGTGGGAGCCGGCGCACGCCTTTGGAGGACAACCCGGCTATCCCCTTGTCGGCCATCGCGACGATCACGCTGGAGCCGGGTGAGCCGATCATCACGCGGCGCAACGGCGAGCGCATGAACACCGTCCAAGCGTTCATCCTGCGCGATGTCCTGCCGGAGGAAGTGTTGGTGGAAGCGCAGGCCGTGCTTGAGGCTGAGGGTTTTGCCCTGCCCCCCGGCTATCGGCTCGAGCTTGGCGGCGACAGCGACGCCCGCTCCGATACTCTGAACAACCTCCTCGCTTCCCTTGGCCTCATCGTGACGCTGACTGTGGCCGTCATCGTGATGACGCTGCGCTCGTTCCGCCTCTCGCTGGTTGCGGCGGTGGTGTGCGTGTTGTCTGCCGGGCTCAGCATGCTCTCCCTCGCCGTCCTGCAGTACCCGTTCGGCATCAACGCCATTATCGGTGTGATTGGCTCGATCGGAGTGTCCATCAACGCCGCGATCATCATCATGACGGGCCTGCAGGCCAACAAACGCGCTGTGGCGGGTGATGTGGATGCCATGGGCGACGTGGTGCTCGCCTCCAGCCGGCACATAGTATCGACGACAGTGACAACGTTCGGCGGCTTCCTGCCGCTACTTCTCGCCGGCGGTGGGTTCTGGCCGCCTTTTGCGGCCGCCATCGCCGGGGGTGTTCTGTTGTCGACGGTGGTGTCGTTCTACTTCACGCCGCCCGCCTTCGCTCTCGCCTACAGCCGCCGCCGGTCGGTCGCGGACAACACACTCGCACCGCCGCAAAGTCTGCCGGCCCCAGCCGCATGATCATCGGCGCTCCAGTCGGGGCGCCGACAACCCTATGACCGAGCGATCATGCTGGCGATGTAAGCATCCTTGGGGCGCATCATGTGCAGCTGGTCGATCGATACCAGTGTATCGCGATCACCGGCGATAGCCGCCTCGATAATCGCGGCATGTTCGTCTTGGGCGGTCGCGATGTAGTCCGGATCGGTAAAGCCCAGCGAGCGGATCGGATGCGTGCGCCACGCAAACGCGGCAATCTCAGCCGAGAGCAGAGGGTTCCCGCAGGCGTCGAAGAGTGCGGCATGGAACGCATTGTTCCATTCGAACACGCGGACGTTGTCACCATCTGCCGCAGCCAACAGATGCCCTTCATGGCAACGGCGCATTTCCGCGATGGTGTCGCTCGGTACCGGCAGCTCCATTCGCCGGATCGCCTGGGCCTGAAGCAGCCCCCGGATTTCATAAAGATGGTCGATTTCGCTCGGCGCAAAGGACACCACCCGCGCGCCGCGATTGGGCTCGCGCGTCACCAGCCCAAGCGCGGACAGATCGTCGATCACCCTGCGCACCGTGTGGCGCGTAGCCCCAAATCGCGCGATCAAATCGTCTTCAACGAGCCGCTCATCGGGCAGTCGCCGGCCAAACACGATGTCGGCCTCAAGCACCTTTGTGATGGTGCTCCGATCCGCTCTCGCAAGTGGTTCAACGCTTTGGTCCATCGCCTACCTTGTCCTTAGGGTACGATTATTGATGACAACATCACAACCTGAGCGCGATGACTAGACGCATCCACCGCAATAACTTTCACAAGATCGGAATATCGCCAACTGAGGCGCGCTAGCCTTAACGCGGTTGCCCAATCACTGCGCCGCTGATGGCAGTTTGCTCCACGAGGAAGCGCGCTCATCTGGAGGGATTAAAGCGCGCCGATCTGGCCAAGCGTTGAGCACGACGCCCTCACCGCGATGTTGCCGCCGAGCGCTGCCAGCTGATAAGCACCGCAGCAGCGATGGTCCGCCAAGACGGCGCGTGCCGTGGGAAAAGCTGCCATGGATTGGTCCTTCCACCACATCAACGTCCCCTCCTCTAACGTGCGCAGGGATGCGGATTTTCTGAGCTCCCTTGTCGGGCTCAAGGAAGGTGTGTGGACCTACCCAGACGGGGCACCGGACCTCCATCACGAGCGCCACGGCATCGCTTATTTTGGCGTCGCCAACTTTGGCCTGCACGTGGTGCGCATGGTGCCGACATTCGCGCAGGAGAACGGTTTTGTTCACAACCCGACCGTCGGCGGACATGCCGCGATCAACGTCCCGGCCGACGTGCTGAGCGCCTACATAAAGCGCTCCGAAAACGCTGGCGTCGCGCTGACCGACGCGTCAGTTTACGCCATGCGCGGCACCCACCAAACCTATGTGTACGACCCGTCGGCGAACATGATTGAGATTAACGCTACCGTCGAACCATTCCCCCAAGATCGGCGTCACGCGCAGGATGCTGCTGCGGCGGTTGATCTACGCGCGATTGTCGTCCCCGCCCACGACCTTGGCGCCTCGACGCAGTTTTATGGCGATGTCATCGGTTTGGGCGCACCGCGTGAGGCTTCCGAAACCAAAGCTCATTTCCGATCAAAGACCGCCGCCATTCACCTGGCGACACCGACTGTGACCTATCCCGGCCGTCATAACCCAACAATTGCCGGTGCCTTTGTGGTTGGGCTCGACGATCTGGACGGCGCATCGGCGGCGCTGAGCGAAGCAGACGTTCCGGTCTCAGATCTCAACGATCCGGTCCTGGGCGAACGCGTAGTGTGGGCAATGCTGCCCTCGGCCCGCCTCATCGGCCTGACAGCGCATTAGGCCATGGAGATTTCAGGCCACCGATCTCTTGTCACCGGCGCAGCAGCTGTGATCTGCGCTGCGGTAGCTGAAGACCTCGCAGCAGCCGGTGCCCATGTCATCTGCGTCGACGTTGATCTTGAGGGCGCAAAAAACACCGCGTCATCCATCAGCGGCACTGCTGTCGGCGTTGACCTGTCAGACCCTGCCGCCATCAGCGCAATGTACGCCGAACTCAGCGAGGCGCCACGCATCATCGTCAACTGCGCGGGCCGCAACATCGCAGAGAAGACGGCAACCCCGGACGCCATCCACGATCCATCACGCTTTGCCGCCATCATCTCGCTCAACCTCACAGGGACGTTTCTGGTCGCCGCCCATGGCGCCCATCACATGATGGCGCTTGAGCCGGTCAACGCGGACGGTTTGCGTGGCGTGATCATCAATACGGCGTCGGTGGCGGGTTACGAGGGCCGCGAAGGGCAAGCGGCCTACGCGTCATCAAAGGCGGGCGTGATTGGCCTGACGTTGCCGATGGCGCGGGACTTGGGCCGCTATGGCATCCGCGTTGTGGCGCTGGCGCCCGGCCCCACCGACACGCCGATGATTGCAGGGCTTCAGGGACTCGCCCGGGACACAATGGCGAACGACACGCCGTTTCCGAAGCGTTTCGCTAAGCCGCAGGAGTACGCCGCTATGGTACGCGCGGCCATTGGCGCCGACTTCTTGAACGGGACAACCGTCAGGCTCGACGGCGGCTTGCGCATGCACGCCAGCAACCCCGCGTTCGCAGCGGACGATCCATGACACAGACGATCGGCATCGGCTGCGGCGCAGGTTTTTCTGGCGACCGAACCGATGCGCCCATTGCCGTAGTCAACGCGCTCGCGGCGCGAACCGAACCGGCATTCCTGATCCTGGAGACTCTCGGAGAGCGTACCCTTGCGGATGCGCAGATGGCGCGACGCCGCGATCCCTCGGCCGGCTTTGAGCCGCTGCTCGCCGAGATGCTGCGTCCAGTCCTTGCCGACTGTCTGCGGCACAAGATCCGGATCGTCAGCAACTGCGGCGCTGCAAACCCGAAGGGTGCAGCCCACCTGATCGAAGACTTGGCCGATGAGCTTGGGATCGCAAAACCCAAAGTCGCGGTCGTGCTCGGAGATGACCTAACGGCAGACCTTCCCACCCTTCCCCGCTCGCCTTGGGAGGGTGAGCCAGAGGGCAGCACCATTCCGCTCGACAAGGTTGTGGCCGCCAACGCGTATCTCGGCTGCCAGGGCATCGTGGATGCGCTTGATGGTGGCGCCGACATTGTCGTGACGGGCCGCGTCGCCGATCCGGGGCTCGCACTCGGCCCACTGCGGCACGTGTTTGGCTGGGCGGCCGACGATTGGGACAAGCTCGCCTCCGGCATCTTGGCTGGCCATCTGTTGGAGTGCGGGGCGCAGGTCACCGGCGGCTACTTCGCTGATCCAGGGCTGAAGGATGTCCCGGAGCCCGACAACATCGGCTACCCGATCGCCGAGATTTCCGCCGATGGCAGCATCATCATTACCAAGCCGAACGGAACAGGCGGGCTGGTCAGCGAGCGCACCGTGAAGGAGCAGATCCTTTACGAAATTCACGATCCGGCCGCCTACATCACCCCCGACGCCGTGCTCGATCTTACCGAGGTGGCGGTGAAGCGCATCAGCGAGAACCGGGTGGCGGTCACCGGCGCTCGCGGCAAGCCCGCCACCGACAGCTACAAGGTGACGGTCTCGCTGGTGGGCGGCTGGCTTGGCGAGGGCGAGATTTCCTACGCCGGGCCCAACGCCGAAGCCCGCGCGCGGCTTTGCGCGGACACCCTGCGCCGGCGCCTCAGCCGGCGCGAACTTGCCGTGCGAAGCCGGATCGACCTCATCGGCGTCTCCAGCATTTTTGACGATGACGGCGGATCGCTGGCCGCAGACTCCATCGGCCGCGCGGAGGATGTGCGTGTGCGCCTCGCTGTGGACGCGCCCGATCAGGCAACCGTCGAGCACGCAACCCAGGAGGTGCTCGCGATGCTGTGCGCCGGCCCAGCAGGCGGTGGTGGTGCGCGGCGGCGACACGTGGAGCGCATCAAGACGATTAGCTGCCTCGTGCCGAAGTCGGCCGTCAGCCACGCTGTGGAGTGGCGGTAGTGTCCTGCCCGCGACAATCGACCGCCCAACCCATCGCAGCTGTCCCGCTGCACCGTTTGGCCCACGCCCGGTCTGGCGATAAGGGCGAGAGGATCAACATCGCAGTCTTCGCCTACCGTCCGGAGTTCACGCCCTACATCGAGGCCGCGCTCACCGAGGCCAGCGTTCAGGCCCTTTTTGAGCACCGCGGCGCCTTCCGCGTCACGCGCTATCACCTGCCGAAGCTCGACGCGTTCAACTTCGTGATCGACGGAGTTTTGGAGGGCGGTGTCAACGGAAGCCTTAATCTGGACGGCCACGGCAAAAGCCAGAGTTTTCGCCTCCTGTCAGCGCTCGCGCACGTGCCATATGACTTTGCATTGGCCCACGGGCTGTTGGACGACAAGACGGCCTAGGCCGCCGGTAAGCGTTAAGGGAGAGAGTTCCAGTGATCACGTACCTCAAGGAAAGCCGCTCAGAGGCGGAGCGCGCCGACGATGACGCCAAAGTGCGCGGCGTCGTGGAAGCGACCCTCAAAGACATTGAGGCGCGCGGCGACACTGCGGTGCGTGAGCTCTCCGAGAAGTTCGACAACTACTCGCCGCCCGCCTTCCGCCTCAGCCAAGACGATATCGACGCGCTGATCGCCAAGGTCCCTGCCGAGGACCTTGCCGACATCCACTTTGCGCAAGAGCAAGTCCGCCGCTTCGCCGAAGCGCAGCGCGCCTCCATGACCGACATTGAGGTCGAGACGCTGCCCGGCGTGATTCTCGGCCACAAGAACATCCCGGTGCAATCCGTCGGCTGCTATGTGCCGGGCGGCAAATTCCCGATGGTGGCATCCGCCCACATGTCGGTGCTGACAGCATCAGTTGCGGGCGTGCCGCGGATCGTTGCGACAACGCCGCCCTTCAAGGGCGAGCCGAACCCGGCCGTGATCGCAGCGATCCACTTTGGCGGCGCCCACGAGATTTATGTGCTCGGCGGCATCCAGGCGGTCGGCGCGATGGCCATCGGCACAGAGACCATCGAGCCGGTGCACATGCTGGTCGGTCCAGGGAACGCCTTTGTGGCGGAGGCAAAGCGCCAGCTGTTCGGCCGCGTGGGCATCGACCTCTTCGCGGGGCCGACCGAGACCATGGTCATCGCCGACCATACGGTGGACGCAGAGATGTGCGCCACGGATCTCCTCGGCCAGGCGGAGCATGGCTACAACTCGCCTGCCGTGATGGTCACAAACTCGCGCAAGCTCGCGGAGGAGACGCTGGCCGAGATCGACCGCCTGCTGGAGATCCTGCCCACCGCCGACACCGCCGGTGTCTCCTGGCGGGACTATGGCGAGATGATTGTGTGCGACACCTACGAAGAGATGTTGCAGGTGGCCGACGACATCGCGTCGGAGCACGTCCAGGTCATGACCGACCGGGACGACTGGTTCCTGGAGAACATGACCTGCTACGGCGCGCTGTTCTTGGGGCCGCGCACGAACGTTGCGAACGGCGACAAGGTGATTGGCACCAACCACACGCTCCCCACCAAAAAGGCGGGCCGGTATACGGGCGGGCTCTGGGTCGGCAAGTTTTTGAAAACCCACAGCTATCAGAAGGTGCTGACCGACGAGGCTGCCGCTGCCATCGGCCGGCCGTGCTCGCGGCTTTGCATGCTGGAGGGCTTTGTCGGGCACGCCGAGCAGGCCAACGTGCGCGTGCGGCGCTACGGCGGCGATAACGTACCCTACGGTGCGCCCGCCATCATCCGTGAAGCAGCGGAATGAACCTTCCGACACCGCCGTCCTTCCGGCTTGAAGGGCGCCGCGCGCTCGTCGCTGGGGCATCCTCCGGCATTGGTCTGGGCGCAGCCGTCGCCCTTGCGGATGCCGGCGCGGAGGTGGTGCTCGCCGCCCGCCGCGCCGACGTCCTCGACGAGGCTGTCGCCGCGATGACGGAGAAGGGCTGGGCCGCCTCAGCCATGGTGCTCGACGTCGCGGACATTGAGGCGACCGCCGCAGCTGTCACCGCAGCCGACCCGTTCGACATCCTCGTGAACAGTGCCGGTCTCGCCCGCCACAGCCCAGCCTTGGCGACCACCTCCGGCGACTATGACGCGGTCACCGATCTCAACGTGAAGGGCGCCTACTTCCTTGCGCAAGCGGTCGCGAAGGGGCTGGTTGAGGCGGACAAGCCCGGCTCGATCATCACCATCTCATCGCAGATGGGTCACGTCGGCGGGGTCGACCGCGCTGTCTACTGCTCGACCAAGTTCGCCGTCGAAGGCTTTACCAAGGCGATGGCCATCGAGTGGGGTCCGCGCGGCATCCGCGTTAACACGCTGTGCCCGACCTTTATCCGCACCGCGCTCACGGAAGTGACCTTCAACAACCCCGAGCGGCGCGCCTGGGTGGAGGACAAGATCAAGCTCGGCCGGGTCGGCACGGTCGAGGATATCATGGGCGCGGTAGTGTACCTGGCGAGCGACGCGTCGTCGCTCGTCACCGGCACATCGCTCCTCGTCGACGGCGGCTGGACCGCCGACTGACGCCTACTCCGCCGGCGCGGCCTCGCGCTGTGCCGGCCGGTAGTAGAACCCCGCAATGAGCAACGCCGCAGCGATGATCGACGGCACCCAGCCGTGCAGGATCGCGAGCAGCGCAACCACGATCCACAATAGCGGTCCGAACGGCCCCAGGATCGGCACCCGTTTGCCGGCAAAGAGCGCGGCGACTGCCACGACGAAGACTGTGCCTGAGACGATCGCCATCGCGATCTCGCCCGCGCCGCCCTGCAGCAGCAAGCCAGGATAGGCGATGAAGAGCATCGGCAGCGCGTAGGCCGTGCCGCCGAGCCGGAGCGTGTCGCGCGCAACCGCAAGCCAAGGCGCTTGGGCAATGGTGCTCGACACGAACACCGCCACGCACACCGGCGGCGTGATCACGCTGAGGGCCGCGTAATAGAGCACGAACAGGTGCACCATCACCGGGTCCAAGCCCTGCTGGATCAGCACCGGCGCAAACACTGCCGCCACCAACACGTAAGCCGCGGAGGTTGGGAGCCCCATCCCGGCGATCAGGCAGACGCCAGCCATGATGACTGCGATCAGCCAGATGCTGTCGCCAGCCACCGCAAGGATTTGCGAGGTCACCGCGACGCCGACACCGGTGAGGTTGACCATCGCGACGAACACCTGCGCCGCGACGAGCAAAATGCCAACGATCACGACGCCCTTCCCGCCATCGCGGAAGGCGCGGATCAGCGTGGTCGCGACCTCGCGCAACGTGCCGCCGCCAGTGAGGGTCGCAACGGCGTAGGCGACCATGATCCCGATCATGCCGTAGCACGCCGTCAGCTGGATGGAGTTGCCGTTCCAGATGCCCCAGCCGAGGCCGACAAT
>CAKZYH010000027.1 GCA_937884725.1 uncultured Paracoccaceae bacterium | reverse complement strand
TAGCTTGTCTGCAATTGACTGGGCGCAGACTTGGTATTTGGGCATCAGAAAGGACGTCGGAATGTCGATCGACAATCCTTGAAAGGAGCGTAAATTTTTCGCACGGGCTAATTTGTCTGATCCAACAGCGCTGAATTTTAATCGCGCGATGCTCTAGCTCAACATATTTGCAGTCGGGTGGAAACGCGCCTAAAGCATCCTTCGTCCGCAAGTGCGCACACAAGCTGCTCCACGTCCGCATGCTTCGGGCGCGACGGAGGCACTGGAAGGGCAGGCGTTATGGTCGGGCCATCGCCCGCCGAACCGATAGACGCGTCAGGAGCGAGCGGGCTGACTATGATATCCGATGACATCGCACCCGCACCGCGACTCGGATGGAAATCGCACGCCCGGGCGGCACTTCGCAACGCCGATCCCTGGGTCGCGTGGGCGGAAATGCGTTATGCCCCGCGTGAGGAAATCGAAGAAGCATCTCTCGACAAGAGCCTTGACAAGATAATTTCTCATCACATCGGCAAAGCAGGACATCTTGAGGCGCTCGGTGATCTCCTCCGCCTTGCCGTCGAAGCGGGAAAGACTGGCGCGGGAGGGAGACGCACAATCGGGGCGATTTTGCCAGCTCTCGCCAATATCGCGTCGGACGAGGAACTAGAAGCCAGTCAAGTCTACAAGGAACTCATGCCTCTCGCAGCAGCGCCCGAACTCCATACCGCCATTCTTGACGTTCTTCTCGACGTCTTCGAGGTGTTCATGGGCCGCGCTCACGTGGACGAATCGCGTAAGTTTCTGCTTGCTGTCCTTGTCGGATGCCGCAAACGCAACTACGCGGATGTTTCCGCCCACGCGCTCGAGCGTATGATCGTCTTCGTAGACAACCTCACCTGAGCGCGCTGCTCCCTTCGAAAGGTTGACACGGCAAGGTGTTGCAAGCGATCGCTGCAGACAGACCTGCCGGTCACGGGTTGCCCCTCTCTGCATAGGTGTTAGAGGCGGTTGTCCCAACTTCGACAACAGCCGACGGGTACAGGACGGCGGAAGGGCAACATGACTGCAATCGATGCGATTTACGAGCTAGGCATATCCCATAACAAGTTCTCGTTGCCGCTCCCCGACGGAACATTCTACCCGGATTACTTCTTTTCTTCCGACAAAAGGCCGCTCGAATTCCTTAAGAGTTTCGATAGGATTCGCGATGGGGACTGGTCGGATTGCACGTTTTCCGATCTTGGCTGCTCGGAGGGGTCGACGACCTTCGGGATATCCCAAATGGGATCCACCGTGTACGGCGTCGAAGGCCGCGCCGACGGCGTCGAGCGCGCGAAGGTCCTCCAGCAGATCATCGGGTTCGAGCGGACGCACTTCTCAGTTGGCAACGTCGATCACGAGGAGAGCTATCGTCAGGTCGACGCGATTTTCAACGCTGGCGTCCTCTACCATCTCGAGGATCCGGTCACCTGCCTCGAGCGCTGCGCAGAAAACGCTCGCCTGTTCATCTATCTCGACACCGGCCACGCACCAGGATCGCAGCAGGAGCGGGAGGGTTCAAAGTTCGCCAGCAACTTTGGCAGGGTCCACACGGTCAAGCGCCATGGCCTCGAGCTTGAGGCGGTGGACTTCGCCGAGCCCTCCACAACGGCGGAGAAGAAGGGGGGCGTGCGTCGGGGACCGCGTGCGGGCATCGGCAACACCAACTCGGTCTGGCTCTCCCATGCGAGCACTGTCGAGCTGATGAAGGTGCTTGGGTTCCCGTATCACGAGACGGTCGGTGAACAGCCACACATCCCTCGGCTGAGGACGTGCTTCTGGCGCACCGAGCCCAAGGCTCCGAGCCCGCTCGGCACCCTCCTCAAGCCGTTGCCGGCGGAGGCTCCGCCCGAGGCGGCGATCGCGGCCGCACGCACGCGCGACCTTGCCTACCTGAAGCGTACGGGCGCACCGGTGATCGTGATCGGTCACGAGCCGCTGCTCGCCGCCGTTGCCGAGGATCTTCGTAAGGGTGGGGCGAACATCGATGCGGTCATCAAGGCCCCGGGCAACCTTGGCGACAAGCTGCCTCTCCGGGGCCTGGACAAGATGCTGGACGGGCGAAGCGGGCGCGTCGCGGTAGCAACGCGGGACGTGGCCCGGGCTTCGTTCAACCTCATGAAGCTCGACCGGTTCGGCTACGTCTTCACAAGCTTTGCGCTGGCTCGCGAGCGCGAACTCGCCTGACGGTTGGCGCCTGCCGGCCTTCAGCCCCGGTCGAGCGCCACCTCGTCGCACTCGGCCTCCACGAAGGCGCGCGAGATATCCTCGTGGCGCGACTGCGCTTCCTCGGCTGCTGGCAGCGGGGCGAGTGGGTGCTCCCCAGAGACTTGGCCGGAAATTTGGCCCGAGACTTGGGCAGCGCCCTCTTCCACCGCGTGGGCCAGGAAGAGGCGCATCACGTGGGCAACGCCAGCCTCTGTCACGTTGCGCAGGTCGGGCGCATAGTAGGCACCCTGGGCGTGCGGGCCGGTGACGATCTCGTAGGACGGGAAATAGTGGACGTGCCCATACGCCCCCGCCAGCATCTCCGCCGCCACCCTCAGGACCGACTTCGAATAGGTGGTCGCCGCAAGTACATGCGTGTCGGCACGCGCGGTCGCCATCAGCGGCACCGGCGAGACGGTTAGGATCACCGACGCGGTGGGGTTCACGTCCGCGAGCGCGTCGAGGAAGGCCGACATGTCGCCGACTACTTCCGGAACGTCTTGGTTGCGAAAGTCATAGCGGGCTGGGTCGAACGCGCCACCCTCCACGCCGGGGCAGAGCGGAAAGACGGCGCCGTCGGCATGAGATTCCCAGCACTCGGTCAGGCCGAGGGTGAAGACGAAGACGTCGAGCGTCTCGAACAGTCGCCTCACCGCCGCGAGATGCTGGGCGCGGTCGAGCTCCATCTCGCGCACCGAGATGAAGCCACCGGGCTGCACGCCGGGGCGGAACGGATCGCGCACTGTCCCGTCGGCATCGACCCATGCTGGCTCCTGCGGCACGAAGCTACCGTAGGCACGCTCCATCAGCTGGCGGAGCTGGCGAGCAGTGTAGATGTTGCCGTAGCGGGCCGAGAAGGTGCCGTAGCCGTGCTTGCGACGCAGGTCTTCCGGCAGCACCGGATGACCGGGCTCGGCGACATGGTAGTTGAGGCCGGCGGACGCGAGGTAGCGTGCGATGTGCTGGGCGAAGCAGCTGCCCGCCGTCGCGACGCGGGTGTTCCGTCCGATGCGCAGGGAAAAGCCCGCGACGGGATCGACGGCGCCCATGGGGGGCCGTGCGACGGAGCGGCGCCAGAAGGCGCTGTGGGGAAGCGATCTATAAGGATGGGACATCGGCCTCTCCGTCACGAGCCTCGGAGGAGGGGGGCCGGCTCGGCCGCGAACGCGAGGATGCGAGCCATGAGACGAGCCCCGTAGGCGCCATTTGCGTGCGTGGCGTCTGGCGCCGCGTACGCGGGATCCAGATAGCCCTCCCCGGTGAGCGTCTCTGGCGGGGGGGCGATCGGCACGATTCCGATCGTCGGAAGGAAGGCGTCGAGGACCAACTTCTCGAGTCGCCAGAGCGCCAGGCGACGCGGTGCGGGTGAGAACCCCACGTCCGCAATGCGCTGTCCCCGGTAGGCGCCAAACGCCCGGGACGTGCTGTCGAGCGTCTTCTTCGGCGCAGGGGGCATAATGTGACCGACGCGGCAGCGCGTGCGCGCCTTCATCTTCCTAAGGAACTGGTCGGATGCGGCGTGCTCGGCAATGTACTCACGCATGATCGCCTCCGGGATCACCTCGACCGTCTCGTCGGGATCGAGCGCGTCGACGAGCGCGAATGCAATGTCGTGGTTTAGAAGCCCGATGATGTTGTGCAGGGTGCCAAGTCTCATGAGGACGAGGCAGTCCTCGGACCCCAGTTCGGCAGACCGTGCCAGGGCGTCGACGGCGCCAATGTCGCCCGACACGCGCCCGGGCTTGGCGTTCACCCACAAGATCTCGGTCCCAGCGCCAAGCGGTCCGGCCTCCTTGAGGGCGCCGGTGTGGCTGTCGCCGAGAACAAGAATACGGCTCATCGGATGGTCACCTCCCACGATGCGCACCGATCGGCCCCACCTGGCCAGCCTTCTAAAATGCCGGCGCGCACGGGCAGTTCTCCAATCAGATCCCCTGGCCAACCAGATATCGTCTCATGTCCAGCGCGACGAGGCCCGCCGCCATTTGCGCCTACTTCCGCAGTACGAAGTGGAAATCCTTATGGTTCGGTGTGGAGTTGATGCGAAAGCCGACGTAGCCGAGCCGCTCCACCGCAGCGCTGAGGACGCGTGTTATACCCTCCCGGTCGTAGAAGTGGACATGGATGGATTCTGCTCGATCCATCAGGGCACTGGCGAGCTGCGGGTCGGGCACCCGGCCGCCTGTCCCGCGCGCTGCGAAGCGTTCGTAATGTCGAACCTGCGGCTCGAAGATACCTTCGGTGTGTTCCCGTAGGATCTCGTCGAGGGTCGAAGGGCGCATCAGGCGGTCGTTCGTGCTGCCGAGGTCGGGTACGACCGCAAGGACGACACCGCCCGGCCGCAGCTTGGCATGCCACCGCTCGAGATGACCAAACGGGTTCGCGAGATGCTCGAAGACGTGACTTGAAAAAATGAAGTCTTGACTTCCGTCCTCGACCGGTAGCTCGGCCGCCTTGCCGATGCGGATGTCGGACCAGTCGGCAGTCGTTGCACCGTGCTTGCCGCCGCTATCGTAGAGCTCCGCCCACTTCTCCGGCGGCATCTCCTCCACATAGATCACGCGAGTGTCCGAAGAGTTGTGAATCTGCGGTTTTGGCCCCGGACCCACCTCGATGCCGGTGCCCTTCGCAAGATCGTACAGATGTTTGCGGGAAAGGATCCTGTGGACGAGGATCGCGATCTCCTGCGCGCTGCCGCCCGCCGGGCGCAGGACGAGCTCGGTCTCGCGCCCCAAAGTGATGGCAGGATCGGGCCAGGGCAGGAGCACAGGTGCGGGCGCCTCAGATAGCGCCATCGGCTGGCGGGCGAGCACCTCGCCACCCTGTTCGATCCGCACGTCAAGCTTCGCCGTGCCCCCCTTCGTGGCGGCGAACCAGCCGGGCGTGTCGGGCCTCGTCCACAGCGGATGGGCATCGACGAAGTTTCTGAGCCGCAGCGCAGTTCCCGGGCGGTTCGGAAACGCAAGCATTCTCCAGGCGGGGGCGCCCCAATTCAATTTACCGGAGAGCGTTTCCTGAGGACAGGAAAGATCCGGCGATTTGCGGCCGTGAAGATAGATGAGGTTCATGCTCGCTCTTGCCGTATCGCCTCGCGCGTCGTCCATTGCCGGGCATTGCCCAGATGGGAGCCTACCCCTGCGGGAGATCGCGAGGCCAGCGCAGCAACTTTCCCCCCAACGCTATAAAGCAGCGGGGTATCAGATCAAGGGGACCGCGTCACCGACCCAACATGAGCGCCTCGTGCCGAAGACGCCAGTGATGAGGGCGTGGGCTACAGTCGATGCACTTGACACAAAGTTGCCTCACTGGGCACGAGAACCGGCACATTGTGCCTCGGTGGTAAAGGTAGACTATGAAAGGGATTGTGCTTGCCGGCGGAAGCGGGACACGGCTTCACCCCATGACCCTGGCGAGCTCGAAACAGCTTTTGCCAGTCTACGACAAGCCGATGATCTACTATCCCATCGCGGTGCTGATGCTGGCAGGGATCCGCGAGATTTTGATCATCTCCACCCCGGATGATGTGCCCCGCTTTGAGCGGCTTCTGGGTGATGGGTCAAAGTGGGGAATGCATTTTCACTTTGCGCCGCAGCCGAGCCCCGATGGGCTGGCGCAGGCCTATATCATCGGCGAAGAATTCGTGGCTGGGGCGCCCTCAGCCTTGATTTTGGGCGATAATCTGTTCCACGGCCATGGGCTTCCACCGCTCCTGAAACGTGCGCTTGCACGGGCAAAAGGCGTCAGTTCGGACGCGGACGAAGGTGTGGGTGATCAAGGGCCGGGCCCTGCGGTTGGTGGCGCGGCGAGACCCATGAGCACGGTCTTTGCCTACCATGTGAACGATCCCGAACGGTATGGTGTGGTGGAGTTCGACGCCGCCGGGCTTGCCAGTTCCATTGCCGAAAAGCCGACGGTGCCGCGGTCCAACTGGGCCGTGACAGGCCTTTATTTTTATGATGGCCGGGCAAGCGCCATGGCGCGCACCCTTAAGCCATCAGCCCGGGGTGAACTTGAAATCACCGATCTCAACCGTCTCTACCTCGAGGACGGGGCACTTTCGGTGGAGCGCATGGGCCGCGGCTTTGCCTGGCTCGACACGGGCACCCCCGATAGCCTTGTGGAAGCGGCTGAATTCGTCCGCATCATCGAGTATCGTCAGGGCTTTAAGATCTGCTGTCCGGAAGAAATCGCATTCAATCAAGGTTTCATTGACCGTGATCAGCTAAGGCGCCTCGGCGAGGCGCTGTCAAAAAGCACCTATGGGCAGTATATTTTAAAAATAGCTCAGTAATTGCTGCCTCGTGTAGAGCAAGCCATTGATGGGTGCGTGACCTAACGTTTCACAGCAATCTGCCCGAGCCGCTCTCCGGCGTAGCGGCGCTCGCGGATCGGGCGCCACCAATCCTCGCGGTCCAAATACCAGGCGACGGTTTTGGCAAGGCCGGTGTCGAATGTCTCCTCAGCGCTCCAGCCGAGCTCCGCCTCGATGCGGCTTGCATCAATGGCGTAGCGCAAATCATGGCCCGGTCGGTCGGCGACAAAGCGGATGAGATTGCGCCTCGGTGTCGCCCCCGGCACCATTGCGTCGATTGTGTCGCAAATAGCCTCCACCACTGAAAGATTTGTGCGCTCGTTGCGCCCGCCCACATTGTAGCTGCGACCCGGTACCCCGCGTGTGACCACTAATTCCAAGGCGCGGGCGTGATCCTCCACATAAAGCCAATCGCGGACGTTCTCGCCGCGGCCGTACACCATCAGTGGCTCGCCGTGGAGCGCATTCAAGATGGTCAGTGGGATCAGCTTCTCGGGGAAATGATAGGGTCCGTAATTGTTTGAGCAGTTGGATAGGACCACGGGCAGTCCGTACGTGCGGCCCCAGGCGCGCACGAGATGGTCTGACGCTGCCTTAGAGGCGGCGTACGGCGAGGACGGCGCATAAGGAGTGGTCTCTTCAAACAGACCTCCCTCGAGCGGCAGGTCGCCGAACACTTCATCGGTGGAAATGTGGTGAAGCCGGAACGCGTCCCGCTTATCGGCCGGCAGAGTATCGAGATAACTGCGCGCCGCCTCCAGCACTGCAAAGGTGCCTACTACATTGGTTGTGATGAAGTCGTCTGGGCCATCTATTGACCGGTCCACATGGCTTTCGGCTGCCAGGTGCATGACTGCGTCCACCTGGTGCTCATTCATGGCAGCCATC
>CAKZYH010000026.1 GCA_937884725.1 uncultured Paracoccaceae bacterium | reverse complement strand
GCATCGGCGATCCCGTTGCCCAAAAGCGCGTTGGATCCAGGATTGTGGGACACCGACGCCCCATGCCCGGCCAGGATCTCCATGTCGGTGTCGTCTAGCCACACACCGTGCCCGACGGTAAAGTCCGGCCCTACGAGCCCCAGCGCATCCATCTGCTGCAGCTGCGTCTTGCCGTAGCGCATGCGGCCCACAATCGCCTGCATCCGCGATTCGGCCACATGGCTGTGCAGCCCAATCCCGTGGGCCCGCGCAATGTCCCGGCAGCCCATCATAAAGGCGTCCGTGCAGTGGTGCGGGATCGTCGGCGCCACGCCGGGCACAATCCAACCCGCCGACCCCGTCCAATTCTCCACCGCATCGGCAATGCGCGACAGCGTCGTCTCCGCCGGCGCCAGCGACATCGCCATCACTTCCGCCTTCAGATGATCCGGCAACGATTCTTTCAGCCCCGGGATCGCGTCGTAGAACGTCACATCCGCCACCATCGGCGCGACGACCGCCCGCATCCCGACATCCGCGTACGCCTTCACGCACGCAGCTAACCCCTCCCGGCTTGGTGCAGGAAACTCGAACGTCAGATCGTAGCAGGCGGTGCAGCCCTTCAGGAGCATCTCCGCAGCGCCCAGATAGGTGGACAAATACTTGTCCTCCTCGGTGCGCGAGCCGCTAATCCACGGCGCCGCCGTCAAAAGCAGCTCCAGCGTCCACCGGTCCCCCATTCCCTTGGCAAGCCCGCCATGGCCGTGGGTGTGCCCGTTCACCAGCCCCGGATGCATCAGCATGCCAGCCGCATCGAACACCTGGGCATCCGTTTCGATGCTGTCAGCAATCTCCCTTATCACCCCATCGACCACCAGGATCTCGCACACCGGCGCCGTACGGGTATCAAAGTCGACCAAGCGGCCACCGCGGATGAGAAGTTTTGTCATTGAGGCAACGTTGATTGATTGGCCGGCGACCAGGGGAAAAACACACGCTCAATCACAACAACTGTCTGAAACAAGACAATCCCCATGATCGACAAGATGATAAGCGCAGCAAACGCTAATGGCGTCTCAAAAAACGCCGTCGAGGTGATGATGAAGTAGCCAAGCCCGGCATCCGCGTTGACGAACTCACCCACAACCGCGCCCACCACCGATAGGGTCACGGCCACCTTCAGCCCCGAGAAGATCATCGGCACGGCATAGGGCAGCTTAATCCGCCGAAGCATTTGCCAGCGCGAGCCGCGATAGGACCGGCCAAGCTCGATGAGATCGTTCGGCACCGACGCGAGGCCTGTGGCGATCGCAATCACGAGCGGGAAGAACGCCACCAGAAACGTCACTACGATGCGCGGCAACTCGTTGGTGCCGAGCAAAATCACCAAGATCGGCGCCAACGCCACCTTGGGGATCGACTGCGTCAGCACCAGGATCGGATAGACTGTGTTGGCCACAGCCTTCGACGATGTGATCAGCACCGCGAGCGGCAAGCTCACCGCCACCGATACCAAAAAGCCCAGCATAACGGTCTTTAATGTCGCCAGCGTGTGCCAGGCGAGCGTTCCGGCGTCGGCGACGCTGTCGGTCCAAATCCGCGCCGGCGAGGGCAGCAGAAACACAGGGATGTCAAAGATCTGCACCGAGGCCTGCCAGATCGCCACCAGCACCGTCAGCGCCAAGAGCGGAACCCCGACCTCCTGAAACGCCATGGCTTGCTTGCGCCGGCGCGCCTTGGCTCCCGGTCGCGACGCCGCCTCAGGCCGCGGCTTGGCGGTTCCCGAAGATGAGGTCGCGGATATGCCCTGCGCAGGCTTGGAAGTCATGGCTGGTCTCCATGCCAATGCGGTTTGTGCGCTCCAGCGGAACGGTAATGCTCTCCACAATGCGGCCCGGCCGGGGCGACATCACCACCACGCGGTCCGACAACAGCACCGATTCAGCAATCGAGTGGGTTACGAACAGGACGGTCTTGGGCCGCCGTTCGCAAATCTTGAGAAGCTCGCGGCTCATCTCTTCACGGGTCAGCGCATCGAGCGCGCCGAACGGCTCATCCATCAGCAAAATGTCAGGGTCGTGCATCAGCGCCCGGCAAATCGCCGCCCGCTGCTGCATGCCGCCCGACAATTCGTTCGGATAGCGCGACGCAAACCCCTCAAGCCCGGTGAGTGCCAACAAGTCATGCGCCTTGCCCCTCGCCTCGTCGGTGATCGGCCGGCGCATCATCGTGTAGGGGAACAGGAGGTTGTCCAAAATATTGGCCCACGGCAGCAGCGTCGGGCTTTGGAACACCAAGCCGGTGTCCACCCGCGGCTCGCGCACCGCCTCGCCGTGGATCATCACGGTTCCGTAGCAGGGGGACATACGCCCCCCGGCGCGGCGCAAAAGGGGAGACAATACGCAGGCCGCAGGGCCCCCGCGCGGGGGAAAAGAGTGCGCGGCCACGGTGAGGTTGATGTGCGACAGCGCGTCGATCACCTCACCGTCGCGGCTTTCAAAGCGCCGCGAAATCCCGTCAAGGACGATGGCTGCGCCGTCCGGTGCGCTCAACTTACGAGCCCGGAACGAACGAGGTGTTCACCGCTGTCATGGGGTCGAAGTCGGACGTGATGCCCTGCGCCTCTTTCACCACATCCCAGGTGAATTGCAGCCGCTCCGGCGAGAACGAGCCGAGCCCGGTCTCTGCGGAGTGGTCGTTGAACACAAAGCCCAGGGTCGCGGCGAGGCTGCCCATGCAGTCATCCATGGCGACTTCCGGCACCCGCTCGGTGTGCAGCGTGCAGGCTTCCTCTGGGTTCTCCTTCGCCCACTCGAACGCGTCGTACGTCGCAGCCAAGAACCGGCCCACAAGCTCGGGGTTTTCTTCGATCAACTCATCGCTCGTGATCAGCGAGGCGGAGTAAATCGCAAAGCCCACCTCTTCGAACGGCAAAACTTTGATTGCCTCGCCCGCCTCACCGGCCGCTTTGTTCTGATAGTAGTGGTGGATCGAATAAAACGGCGCAGCGTCGAGGCGCTTCTGGATCAGCAGCGGCGCCATGGTCGCGCCGTCCGTGTTCACCCAAACGATTTTTGATGGGTCGGTGCCCGCGCGCTCGGCCACTTTGGGGAAGTAGAGCTTGTGGCTGTTGCCGGGCGTAATGCCGATGCGCTTGCCCTCAAGATCCTGAAAGTTCTCAATCCCGCTGGATTCCAGCACAAACAGCGAGTGCGGCGAGTGGGTGTAGAGCATCCCAATCGTCGATACCGGGATGTCGCTCTTGGCCTTTGCAGCCAACACTGCGCCAATGTCGGCAACGCCGAAATCAAACGCGCCACCGGCAAGCTTGGTCACTGTGTCGCCTGAGCCGTAGCCGCGCGTGATGGTTATATCGATGCCGTGCTCTTCGAAGATCCCCTTAGACCACGCGCCATAATACATCGCGTGCTCGCCCGACGGGATCCAATCGGTTTGAAGGTGCACTTCATCAAGGGCGTGCGCGGTGCCGCCCATGAACAAAAGGGCCATCGCCCCCACAACTGTGGGCCATGCGGAACGTTTAGAGGCGGTTGCAGTTGGCACAGTCACTCTCCCGTTTGCCTGTCGTCACGAGAGTGGGGTCGCAAAAGCCGTGCCAGTTAGCGCCACCACGTGCAGTAGCCGTCCCGAACCATCACGCTCGACAAGTCTTGTCGGTCGACCGTGCACTCGCCGATCTGCCGATCATAGCTGCGGCGGCCCGTGAGGGTGCACTCGGCGCGCTTGCCCCGGGTCAGCACAGTCATCCGCTGTTTTGCGCTTTGGCCAGCAGCGGTTCCCAACTCCGCGCAATCGAGCCGTGCGAAGCGGATCGGCACCCCGGAGACCTCGATGGTGTCGCCGTCACGCACATGGGTCACGCGTCCACTCAGATGCTGTTGAGGTGGGTTGGAGACCGAGGTGGAAAGATTGGATCCAAACCACTGACCCGGTTCGATGAGGAACAGGCCCATAATCGCAACGAGCACATGCAGTCCTCGGCTTTCCTGCCCAAAAATGAGCGACGACAGCGTGCTGCGCGATCGTTTTCGAGACCGTGGCATCACCAGATTGACGACGGAGCTTATTCGAAGCTGCTTCAGGCGCAGCCAGATCAACCGCAAGCACAGACGTGCCAGCCAGCAGCACGTGACAACCAAGATGGCGATGCAAACAAACACCACCGCTCCATCTTTAGGATCACCAGCCATCGCGAAAAACGTATCAAGCAACCTATTGGTTCCGAAAAGAGTGCTCGAGTGTTTGCCGTCAAATGATCTACGTTTGTTTCGCCGCCCAATCTCGTTAAAACTTCGGAAATAGTAAATAATCTGTCATAATTAGGGTTAAATCATTGCTAATTGCTGTGGGGCGTGCAGCAACGCGTCAAGCGTCGATCAAGCTTGCGGACAAACCCGCTGGCGGGCCTGCGCGCAGATCAAGCCACAACCGCGGACACAAAACGGGCGACAAAATGTGATGCGCAACACAGCTTCGTTGGTTGCCCCTACCCCGGCGGTTGCGTCGCCAGCCAGCCATGACACTTAACGCGCAACACACGCCCCCACGGAACACAAAAAATGCCATTCTTCTCGGCGCTTTCAGACCTCCCAAGCACCATTGGCTCCAGCTTTCGCTCGCTCTCCGAACTGTCGGTGAACGAAGGCGCCAGCGTCCTCACCGGCATCATGGACGAGAAGGATGGTGAGGTCGTCAGCGGGCAACTCCAGTTCACCGGACTGCTCGCCGTCGCTGACCTTGTGGATGGATCGGTGGAGCTCGACCGCTCCGGCGGCACCACGCCATTTTGGTGGGACGCCGACGTCATTGAAAGCGCGCTGGTCGTCCGAAACGACGGCACCTGGTCGCTCGACGTGACTGCGTTGATCGGCGACACCCCGATGGGCGAGTTCACCGGGCTCATCAGCTTCGACATTCTTGTCAGCAACGGCGAGCAAAGCCTCACCGAAACGGTGACCATCGCCATCGACACCGATCCTGAAAACACCGCGCCAAGGTTCGGCGACAACTCGTTCACGTTGAACGAAAACACCACGCTGACCGGCTCCATCGCAGCGACGGACTATGATGGCGACGGTCTCACCTTCCAGCTCGTCCAAGGGGAGGGCACCGCCACGGCCGCCGGCGGCCTCATCGTGATCAATGAGGACGGCACATTCACCTATACGCCGCCGGAAGACTTCAGCGGGCTCGACTTTGCGGCCGTGCAGGTGTTCGATGGCAATGATTCGGACCAAGGCCCCCTTATCTTCAACGTCGAAGACGTGGTCACGCGCGTGACCGAGGACGTCACCCACACGATTGGTTTCGACAATCCCGTCAGCTACAGGTTTATCGGCGCGGAGGCCCGGCCTGAAGAGACCGTTTTTGAAACGAGCATCTCCATTAATCCGGAAACGACAGAAGTTGTCATCAACTTCGAAGGCATGATTACCGCTGATGAGAAAGTCGCTTACCTTGTCCTCGAATTTGAAGATGATTCAGCCTTCGTCGTGGACCTAGCGGACGAGGTGAACCTCCTCCCAGGTGGCGGTTTTGAAGCGCTCTATGTGGAAAACGGAATCAGGATCGATGAGGACGACGCTGAGTGGCCGATTGTTCGCGATTGACAACTCGACGTGAAGATCACAGCCGTCGGCATTGCACCGGAAGACTTCAGCGAGGACGACTTCCTCACCTTCGAAGTCCAGACTGAGTTTTTCACCTGAGCGACGCTGACGAAGCAGCGGCCGCAAAACCACCATCCGCTTAAGGCGCGTCCGCAGCGCGAATGCGCGAAATCAGCGGCACGTGATCAGACGCTTTCTCCCACCCGCGGGGCGAGGTCATAATCTCCACCGACACCCGCGGCGCCAAGTCCGGCGAGGCCCACACATGGTCGAGCCGGCGCCCGCGGTTCGATCCCGGCCACACCGAATTGCGATAGCTCCACCAGGTATAAATCTTCTCCGGCTCAGGCCGGTCCCGGCGCACCACATCGACCCAAGGCCCGGCGTGCAGCGCCTTCTCCAAACCCTCGGTCTCCACCGGGGTGTGGCTGATAACGTCGAGCAGCTGCTTATGGGACCACACATCGTGCTCATAAGGCGCAATGTTAAAGTCGCCCGACACAACGGCCGATTCAGACGCGCTGAGCGCCCCCCAAGACACCATTCCCTCAACGAAGGCAAGCTTGTCTCGAAACTTATCGTTGATGGCCGGATCAGGCTCGTCCCCGCCGGACGGGACGTAGAGCGAATGCAGCCGGATCGGCCCAAAAAAGTCCACGACTGCAGACACATGCCGCGGCTCATCAATGCCGCCGATCACGTCGACCCTCATGTCCTCAATGGGGATGCGCGACAGCACCGCCACGCCATGGTGCCCGCCACGCCCGTTGAGCGCGTTGTACTTGTAGCCCCGCCGGCGCAGCGCAGTGAGTGGAAACTGGCCGTTGTGGCAGCGCGTTTCTTGCAGCAGCAAAATGTCGGGCTTCACCATGCGGATCAGCTTGGCGAGCTGCTCAATCCGCGCTCTTACCGAGTTGATGTTCCACGTCATCGTGATCAGCTCGCCGCGCTCTTGCGGGGAGGGTCGCTTGGCTGCGGATGGCGCGGCTTCGGACGACATCAAGGCTACTCCGGCTCGTCTGCCTTCGCCAATTTGAGCGGCCCGGGAACCAGCCTGCCGGCGACGAATGTGCTCCGGCAATACGATCGGGCGAACCGAGGGTCCGCCATGAAACACGCGCGAAAAGGTTCGACGGTCCCACTTTTTTCCAACTAGCCGCCATAAGGGGTTTGACAACTGACCAAGGCGTTCATTGCGGCGCGCAGAGGCGAAATTCAGGCCGGATGGACACACGCGGTGGCCAAGAGGCGCCCTTCATGGCATGGGGCGGCGTCCAACCTCAGCCTAAGGCACTGCGCCAACCAGCCTTCCGGTGCCGCACGAACCATGACCAACGCCGCCCGCCCCAGCCGCACAGTCGCCGCGCTCTCCTCGCTCGTCATGCGCGGCGCAGTTGGCCTTCGCGCCTCCCAGTTCGCGCTCGAACGCCGCGGCCACACCGTCTGGCCCGTGCCCACGGTCTTGTTGCCCTGGCACCCCGGCCAAGGCCCCTCAACGCGCACCCTCAACTCCGACTTCGCCGCCCACACCGCCGATCTCTCCACCCAAGCCGCCGCCCTCGACGCCGTCTTCACCGGCTATTTCGGCGCCGCCCACCAGGTCACCGCCGCCGCATCCTTCATCGACGCCGTTCGCCAGATCCAACCGAGCGCCATCATTCTGGTGGACCCCGTCATCGGCGACGAACACGGCCGCTACGTCCCCGACGACGTCGCCGACGCCATCAAGAGAGAGCTTCTCCCGCGCGCCGACCTCACCCCCCCCAACGCCTTCGAGCAGTTCGATCTCACCGGTGCGCGCGACCCTGAAACCGCAGCCGC
>CAKZYH010000025.1 GCA_937884725.1 uncultured Paracoccaceae bacterium | reverse complement strand
CAGGGCGGGATCGTGCAGTCCTACGCGATCATTGTGCGCGAATACTTCCCGGCGCGGCAGGCGGGCACCGAGATCGGCTTTGTGATCTCGGCGACGATTTTGGGCATGGCGCTCGGCGGCTGGCTCTCCGGCTACATCTACGACGTGACTGGTTCCTACACGCTCGCCTTCGTCAACGGGATCGCGTGGCACACGTTCAATGTGATCGTGATGATGCTGATCCTTGGGCGGACGCGCACACCTGGCAGGTTGGCGTCGGCCTGACCATTGTGGCGGGAGAGTAGTGGCCTTACCCAAGCAGGTCAGCAAGGCAGCACAGGCCACGCCAGTGGCTACTTTGCGCAAGCAGACTAGCCACTTTCTTTGGCTCTGGGTCGATGGCCTAGGGTACGCGTAAGCGTCCGCGAAAACACAACCCGAGGCCGGCTGCCAACCGGAAGATCTCGGCGGCAGCATCAGCATCAGCGGTGCCGGTCGCTCACTGTGATGGAAGACTTCCAACCCATTGCCTTATCTGCAACATTTTGCAGGCTTCGTGCTTACACTGGATACTATACAAAAGAAGGGCGCCTCAACTTAGTATGACAAAGGAGGCATCAGATCTTCTAATGCCAATGAGCCACCCACAACGCTTTAGCCGCCAACTCTCACTCGCTGCGTTGGTGAAGTTTGGGTATGCGGTAAAGTCGAGCTATTGGTTCGTGCCGCTCATCCTGACGGTTCTAGCAATCATCCTCGCATACCTCAGTGTGTGGCTTGATGCGGAAATGGGCATACCAGCCAGCTTCCTTCCCAGCGCCCTGACAGACACCGCGCCCTCCGGCGCTCGGGCGGTGATGTCGGTGGTGGCTGGGGCGGTGATTGGCACGACCGGCGTCATGTGCTCGCTGACACTTGTCGCAGTCTCGTTCGCCTCAAGTCAGTATGGCCCACGCCTCATCGGAAATTTTATGGGCGACCACGGCACACAATGGAGCTTGGGCATCCTGATCGCCACTTTCGTCTACTCAGTGATTGTGCTGAAGGCGATTGAAGGATCCGATGGTGTCGATACCGGAATATTCATACCTCATTTTTCCGTATTTCTTGCACTAGTTCTTATGCTAATCAGTGTCGGGGCGATGATATATTTCATTCACCATGTGCCGGAGACCATTAACGTCTCAAAGCTGGTGGCAGGGATTGGGCATCGGCTGGAAACTGCGATCAGGGAAGAGATGGAGAGCCCGCCTCCAACGATGGCTCGCGAGGGCAGACCGGCCGATCCTCTAAAGGTCTCAATCTGCCTCAACCAAACCGGCTATCTCCAGTCTTTAGACTTGACGCGACTGTCTCACATAGCGCGCCAGATCGACTGTGATGCGTGGCTGCTGGTGAGCCCCGGCGCGTTTGTCACGCGCATTGACCACGTGATGGAACTGCGGGGGATCGAGGACATTTCCTCCGATCTGGAGGCGCGGATCCAAGCGTGCTTCGCGCTCGGCGATGCGCCGACGGTCGAACAGAACCCGACCTTCTTCGCGCGTCAGCTTAGCGAAGTTGCGACGCGCGCGCTGTCGCCTGGGGTGAACGACCCCTACACCGCAATTGAATGCGTGCACCGGATCCAGGCGGCATTGGAGTTGGCCATCTCATACGGTCCAGGTGTTCACGACTCTGATGTTGGCCCGATGGGTCTACGGCGTTTGTCGTTCAAGACGCTGCTCGACAACAGCTACGAGTTGATCATGCCGTACGCGGTGTCTGACACCTTGGTTCGCAGTGAGATCGCGCGCGGGCTGCGCCGCTTAAGCGAGATGACCGAAGACAGCGCCCATCAGAGCCACATTAAGCGGCTCAGTGATCGGGCAGCGAATCCAAACTCCTAAGCCGCGATCCGATCAGATCGGATCAAAACGCTGTCTCCTTTTCGGGTCCGGCGCATCATCTTGACCACCTCACTGATTTCATCAGTTCGGACGATGCGCTGGGGTGAAAACGCCCTTCTGAACAAAAAAGTTTTGAACAAACCGAGCCTGAGTTTCTTTTCGTGTCACAGGCAGGAACAGCTCAGCGTCTGGGTCATCTGCATTGTTGTTATCCCATGCGGTCCGCCCTTGCGCTGAATGCTTGGCCGTTCCCGCCGAGTGTCATGAAAGGAAAATAGCCTCATGAACCGTTTTGTGAGCCTCGGGATCCTCGCCCTCGCATTGACGCCCGCCGGCGCCCTGGCAGACTCAGCGACGATGGACAAGGCTGCCAACGCGCAGATGCTGACCAACCAAACGCCCGGCTCGGTGTTCTCCTCCGACCTCGTCGGGCAGGCCGTTTATGGGCCAGGCGATGAGAAGATCGGCGACATCAACGACATCCTGATCTCCGGCACCGGTGGCGTGGACGCCGTCGTCATCGGCATCGGTGGCTTCCTGGGCATGGGCGAGAAAGACGTAGCCGTCCCGCTTGAACAGCTCGACATTGCGATCGTCGACGACGGTGCGGAAATCTCCATCGACGCCACGGAAATGGAGCTACAGTCAGCCCCGGCATTTGCTCGCGCTGACGGAACGACCAGCGACCGGCTGGGTAGCTTCGAGCGCTACTTCAACCGCGCGAGCGAAGACGCCAAAAAGGCCCTTTCCGCCGTCAGTGAACGCGCCACTGGGCTTTACAATCGTGCCGCTGACGCTGCCAGCGATGCCACCGACGCCACAGTAAATGCTGCGTCAGACGCTCGCGACGCCGTCAGCGAAACGGCGAACAGCGCCATGGAGACCATCAACGACACCGCCGAAGACGTGTCTCAGTCGGTCACCGGCGCCGGTGAGAAAGCCGCTGATGCGACCCAGGACGCAGCAGAGGCGACGGCGGAAACTGCGGATGAGGCAGTCGAGAATGCGGCCTCCGCTGTTGAAGAGGCTGGCGACAAAGCTGAACGCACTGTCCAATAAGCCCCAATACTTCACCATTTGACCGACCACGCCTGTCGCGCATCAGCGCGGCAGGCGTTCGCTTAGACAGCGTCGAGCTTTCTTCTGTCGGGATCAGCGCAAATCAAACCAAGTTTTACAATTCCGGGAGGCAGTCAGTGTTGTTCGCCCGTGTCATGTTTCGTTTGTCACTTTGCGTCTTGGGGTTGGCGCTTATCGTCGGCGCCGCATCGGAGGGGGCCCGAGCGCAACAGTCGCCCGTCGCATTCGAAGTTGACGAGATTAACCCCGGCTTGGCTGATCCGACGAGCGCGGTTGATCGCAGCACGCCAGTGGCCACGCTTGAAGCGTTTCTGATCGAAGCGAAGCAGGGCAATCTGGCTCAAGCTGCTCATCTTCTAGACCTTTCCGATCTGCCGATTGAGCAGCAGCGCGTCAAAGGCCCGCAGCTGGCAGCCAAGCTAGCCGCCGTGATCGACAGAAAAATCCCAATCGATTTTGCGGCGATCCCTGATCGCCCGGACGCCATGGTGACGGTTGGCTCAAATCGTCAACCGATGGTCGGTGAGCCTCGAAAAAGCATCCGCCTGGGCACGTTACAATTTGATCCGTGGCCCGTTTCGATCCGCCTGAACCGCCTCACAACCAGCGGCAGTGATCCGGTTTGGCTGTTCTCTCGCCAAACGGTGGAGCATGTCGACGCGCTGTATGAGCGCTACGGTCCGACGGCCCTTGAGCGCGTCCTGCCCGAGCCTCTGCGCGCAACCGCCTTCTACGGCGTCAAATGGTGGGAGGTCATCGCACTTCCCATCGTGCTCGGGCTCGCCGCTGGATTGGGGGCGGGTACGTTCATCGCGCTCACGCGGGTGCGCAATTGGGTGTCTGAGACGACCGCTGCAGCCGTGATCTCCCGTCTGCGCTTGCCGCTCGTGCTTGCTGTGACCGGTGTGTTCCTGCACCTCATGCTGTCCCAAATCTTCGTCTTTTCGGCCGCGGGTGAGGCGGCCTTGGGCGTGATCTTCTGGCTGTTGATTGTATTCGCCATCGCGATGGCCGCGGCGCGAACGCTCGACACGATCATCGACTACGCGTCCAACCGATACCTCAACACAATCGACAAGCCGGAAAATACCGGCGACCGTGATCTTTACACAAACCTGTCTGCCGCAAAGCGCCTCGGCGTTGTCAGCGTGGTCGTCTTAGCGATTGCGTCAGCGGTATCCGCGCTCAACGTTTTCTCGTCGCTCGGGATGAGTCTTTTAGTCTCTGCCGGCCTTGTAACGGCTGTGTTCGGACTGGCAGCCCAAGCTGTGCTCGGGAACATATTTGCCTCGCTCCAGCTCGCCATCGCCAAACCCATTCGGATCGGCGATGCGGTCTACTACAAAGATCATTGGGCCTACGTTGAGACGATCAACTACACGTTCGTTCAGCTGCGAACCTGGGATGAGAAACGCTTCATCGTCCCGGTGAAAGAGTTTACTTCCGCGGCGTTCGAGAATTGGACGATGGTGAACCCAAGGATGATCCAGCCGGTTGTGTTGACGGTCGATCATACTGCTGACGTTGAATGGCTCCGCGCGAAGTTTTCGGAACTCATTGAGGATGATGAGGACTGGTCAAGTGGCGCTGAACCGGAGGTTCAGGTCATCGGCCAAAGTGAAGACGGGATACAAGTCCGCTTTTATTGCGTTGCAGACGACCCCACAGCCGCTTGGAACCTTCATTGTCGTGTGCGGGAAGGTCTTCTTGCCGCCATTCGTGATGATGACCCGAGCCGCCACATTCCGCGCGAGCGTGTTGCGGTTCTTGGTACCAGCGCAGGCGATTTAGACAATGCGAAGGCCGCCTAGGCGTCCTGTACCGACCTAGCCACGAAGCGTCACGGCTTAGATGAGGGGCCGGCGTTTCGGCATTGTCTCATCGTCTTCCGTCAGCCCGGCGGCTGCACGCAGGCCACGCCTGTCGGTGACGGTCAAAACGCCGTCGGACCAGCGGGCATACCCCCTCTCTCGCAGTCGGCGCAGCGTCTTGTTCGTGTGCACAAGAGACAGCCCCATGGCGTCCGCCAGGTCCTGCTGGCGAAAGGGAAGCGGAGTTTCATCGGGGGCCATTGATAGGCCAACCCGGTCAGCGCGTTCACTCAAGCGCACCAGAGCCCAGGCTATGCGGCTCTCGGCAGTCTGCTGGCCCACGGTGGTGAGTGCTTCGGCGACCAGATGCTCTTCGACTGCAGCTGCCCAGGTGAGGTCGAATGAGC
>CAKZYH010000024.1 GCA_937884725.1 uncultured Paracoccaceae bacterium | reverse complement strand
CCCGTCGCCCGACCCAAAAGGATGACCGCAGCGGACCGCCCGCTGTGACGGTCGGGGGCTTCGGTGCTGCGTCGGTCCAGGTGACGCATGGGCCGTCGCGGTTGGCCGGGGTCGGAGTTGTCCGTGCCGCATTAGAGTGCGGCACACGGGGGAGACGCGGCCGTTCACCCTGTTTGCTGCAGGGGGCCGACAGCGAGGCCGGGTCAATGTGCCCGAGCCAAGGTGCGGCGCGCCGTCGGTGGATGGCGCACCCGTTCGCAGCGTGCCTTGAGCCGTTCTGCGGACCTCCCGGCCGACAGCGTTTTTTGCCGCCACACCACCCAGCTCCGCGAACGCCGAACCGATCGGACGCGCGAGCGGCCAACTTACTTCCTATCGCGGTCGCTAACGCGTCCCTCGCTCTCCCGCCGCGTTTTGCGTGCAGGCACGATCGGCGTTGGGCCGCCAGCCGAGCCGACCACAACGCCGCAACGCCACGACCACGCTTGTCGAGAAATTAAATTTCAATCACTCTAAACGAGACCGGCGGTCACAGCCGGACTGAGGAGGAAAACCCCAATGAGTTATCCGATCAATCGGCGTCGCTTCCTGGTCACAACGGCAGCAGCAGGCACTGCCGCCGCGACAGTCCAACTCACGCCGGGCCGCGCAGCCGCCCAGGACGGCGAACTGCCCGACTTTGCAAGCTTCAAAACCCCCGACGACGTGATGGTGTGGACGGGTAACACCATCGAAACCGAACGGGGCGCCCAAGGCGGCTCGATCACCGGCCTGTCGTCTTTGTTCGTGCGCAACAACCTGCCCGCACCGCCCCAAAGCATCACCGACGATCCCGATGGGTGGGTGATCGAAATCGACGGCGTCGCAAATCCCGGCAGCATGACGCTGGGCGACATCAAGCGCCTTGGCGTCATCACCGTATCGTCGGTGCTCCAGTGTTCGGGCAACGGCCGCGCCTTCTTCGGCCACGAAACCTCCGGCACCCAATGGTCTGTCGGCGCCGCCGGTAACGTGGTGTGGACCGGCGTGCCTCTCAACGCGGTCATCGCGGCCATGGGCGGCCCGGCCGATGGCGCCAACTTCATCACCGGCACCGGCGGCGAGGAAATCCCGGCTGGCCTCGACCCCAATACCATCATGGTGGAACGCTCGATCCCCATCGGCGCACTCGACCAAGCCATGATCGCGTTTGAGGTGAACGGCGAGCCCCTGCCCGTCGCCCACGGCGGCCCCGCACGGATGGTCACCCCCGGCTACTTCGGCGTGAACAACGTCAAGTACGTCAAAAAGGTCGCCCTCACCGCCGAGGAAAGCCAGGCCAAGATCCAACAGTCAGGCTACCGCGTGCGTGAAGTCGGCGCCGGCGGAGCGCCCGACCAACCGTCCATGTACGAAATGGTCGTCAAATCCTGGATCACGACACCGCTCGTCGACGTCCAAAGCGGCAAGATCCTGATCGAGGGTGTCGCCATGGGCGGTGTCTCGACTGTCACCGGCGTCGAAGTCAGCACCGATGGCGGCGCAACCTGGCAAGCGGCCGACTTCACCGGCCCGGACACAGGTCCCTTCTCCTGGCGGCCCTTCGCGCTCATGGCCGACATGCCGGCCGGCCAGTACGAGCTTGCCAGCCGCGCCACCAATGAAGCCGGCGATACCCAGCCGGAAGACTTCCCGCCCAACCACCGCGGCTACGGCCACAACGGTTGGCGCGACCACGCTGTGCTGGTCACGGTGGTCTGATGATCCGCAGCCTCTCTCTCGTGGCGGCCCTCCTCTGGGCCGCACCTGTCCTCGCGGACCCCGACGGCAAAACCCTGTTCAACGCCTCCGCCGTCCCGGCCTGCGGCATTTGCCACACGCTGGCCGACGCTGGCAGCGCTGGCGAGATCGGCCCAAATCTCGACGACCTCAAGCCAAGCGTCGAACAGGTGCGCGCAGCCGTCACGCAAGGGGTCGGCATCATGCCCGCCTTCAGCGACAGCCTATCGGTCGAGGAAATTCAAACCCTCGCCGAGTACGTCAACGGGGCAGCCGGCGGGTAAGCAATGCGCAGCGGGCGGGTGATCCACATCGTCTCCGCCCACGCCGAGGGTGAAGTGGGCGACGTCATCGTCGGCGGCGTCGCCCCACCCCCCGGCGCCACGCTGTGGGAGCAGCGCCGGTTCATCGCCGAGGACGGCGCCCTGCGCGACCTCGTCCTGAACGAGCCCCGCGGCGGCGTCTTCCGACACGTCAATCTCCTGGTGCCGCCTAAGCACCATGACGCAGCGATGGGCTTCATCATCATGGAGCCCGCCGACACGCCCCCCATGTCCGGCTCAAACTCCATCTGCGTTGCGACAGTCCTCCTGGAAACCGGCATCGTCCCGATGGTCGAGCCGATCACCGAGTTCGCCATCGAGGCGCCTGCCGGTCTCATCCCCATCCGCGCCCACTGCGCAGACGGCAAAGCCACCCGCATCGAGGTCCAGAACGTCAACTCGTTCGCCGCCGCCCAAAACGTCCGCCTCCCCGTGCCAGGCCTCGGCATCCTCACCGTCGACACAGCCTACGGCGGCGATAGCTTCATCGTTGTCGACGCCCCATCCCTCGGCTTCTCCATCGTCCCCTCAGAAGCCCGCCAGCTCGCCGAGACAGGCAGAGCCATCGTCAACGCGGCTAACAACGAGCTGACCTTCCACCACCCCGACCGCCCCGACTGGCAGCATTTCTCATTTTGCCTGTTCGCCGGCCCCATCATGCAAACCGCCGACGGCCTCAGCACCACCCATGCCGTCGCCATCAAGCCCGGCAAGATCGACCGCTCCCCCACCGGCACAGCGGTCTCGGCCCGCATGGCTCTGCTCCATGCCAAAGGCCTCATGGCAAACGGCGACAGGCTCACAGCGCGCTCGATCATCGGCTCAGAATTTCACGGTAAAATTGTCGGCGAGACTGCGGTGGCAGATCACCCCGCCATCGTCCCACTCATCGCAGGCCAAGCCTGGATCACCGGAACCCATCAGCTGACCCTAGACCCCACAGATCCGTGGCCCCGCGGCTACCGGTTGTCAGACACGTGGCCGGACCTCGGCTAACCCGTCACAGCGTCAGCCATACATTCTGGAGGAGTGAACCACCCGCTCCGTGCAACGCTTATCGACCACCCAAACATCCTCGCGAAAGGAGGGTCGAACCACAGGAGCCCCAGCCATCATACGTCGTCCAATGAAGGTGAAAACACGATCCAGCATCCAAAAAATCTCCTGCGAACTGAGGGGGCAACGTCTATTCGCTGCCGACAGCGAGGAGGTGGTCCTGTCCAAACCCATGCAGTGTGGCAGAGATCACAATCGGTCGTGTTTTGGCAGCCCACAAGTCTCAGCGGGACGGACAATACGAGCCTTATCAATACACAGCAGCAAGGCCATTTACGCCACAAAAATGCAGCGCATCACCCAAGATTACCTAGCTAGTTTGGGGTGCTTCTTGAACTTATTTCGTCTCAGACAGCATCTGGAAACTCAGCAGGGAAGGGCTCGGCGTCGGCAATCGTTGAGTCTAGCCGTCAGAAGTTTGCATCTACGACATACCTAGGAAGCAGTAAGAAGGACCTTTATCTCAAACTGAGGCCCAAGATATCTCCCGGGGCCTTGAGGAGCCGTTCTTGATCGCACCCGAACGCCGAGTCTCGAATAACTTATCGATTTTTACAAGTATAGCATCCTCATATTGAAGAATTTGCAATCAGCGCAACTCAGATAGACAATCATATAGATTTATAGAGCACGTTTACTTGTATATATCTCTTCGACCCGACTAATATCGCGCCAAGATCTAGTCCACGCTCGAAACAATTCGGCAACCCGCTCCGCAATCATGAAAATCGCCGCGTTTATCTTTGCACCGGGATTGGTGGGGATGATGGACGCATCGACCACGCGCAAACCATCGACGCCGTGCACGGCAAACGCGCTATCGATCACTGCATCGACGCCGACACCCATGCGGCAGGTGCCGCAGGGGTGATAGGCGCTGGCCGCGTTCGCTCGTATGTACGCGTCAAGCTCGCTTTTCGTGTTCACGTCACGGCCTGGAGTATCTTCATGTCCGCCGAATGGGGCAAATGCAGCCTGGCGCAGCATTTCGCGGGCAAGCCTTAGCCCTTCGCGCGCCTGCCGAATGTCGCGCTCCGTCGTGAGATATGCGGGGTCGATGAGTGGTGCGGCGGACGGGTCCGCTGACGCGAGCCGCACGGTGCCTCGGCTCTCCGGTCGCGTTGGCCCGGCACCGAGGCGATAACCATGGACCCCGGGCCTTGGCACCCAGTCGGAGCCGAAGAAGAGTGGGAAGAAGTGGAACTGAATGTCAGGGCGATGGTCATGCGCCGCGACTGAGCGCAGGAAGGCACCCACATGGCAGCCCGCTGTCGCCGCAGGGCCGCGCTTGAAGAGGAGCCACTCAAAGCCAGCTCTCGCGGCCCTGTGGTGGAGTTCGCGGTTCAGCCCCACTGGTTATTCGGTGCGCACTTGTCCATGAACCTCAAGATGGTCGCAGCCCATCCGCCACACTCATATCGAACCGGCAAAAGCCCTCCGGCGTGTCGCCATTCGGATCGTCCGTTGCGGGCAGGCCCGCCTCTCGGCCTGCGTCCAGAAACGCGGTGTTTATGGGCGACAATACCTCAACCCGCGATACGCCTACCGGACCATTTCGGCCTCGGAAGGTCGGGTCCCCATAGGCGCACCGCTCCACCGAGTTAAAGGTGGGAAGGCACTTTTCAAACGACCAATCCGGACACTCCAACGCGGCCCATTCGTCATAATCATCCGGGTGGCCACGGAGCCATGTCATGCCGTTGATCGAGGACGATCCACCAAGAGTTTTGCCGCGGGGCTGAGCCACTTGCCGATGATTAAGGCCAGCCTGCGGGGTGGTTTTGAACCAACAGTTATAACGGTTGCCCGGGCGAAACAGCGAGCGCAGGCCGGCGGGCATAGCAAGGAGGAGTTACCGGTCCGGCGGCCCTGCCTCAATTTGCCCAACCCGCACACCAGCGTCTTCGCTAAGGCGTGCAGCAAGCACGCAGCCGGCCGTTCCGGCGCCGACCACCAGATGGTCAAACTCCAGCTCCGGTGACCCGGTCACCTAGGTCATGCCCTCCTAGGTCACGCCCTCAT
>CAKZYH010000023.1 GCA_937884725.1 uncultured Paracoccaceae bacterium | reverse complement strand
AAGGCGAACTTTTGGGCACCCGCCAATCGGGCCTCCCCACCTTCCGCTTCGCCGATCCGCTCACCCACGCCGACCTCATGCAGGCCATGTCCGACGATGCCCGCCTCATCGTCACCCGCGACCGCGACCTCACCAGCCCGCGTGGCAAGGCGCTACGCGCACTCCTCACCCTGTTTGAACGCCGCAAAGCCATCGAACGCCTGCGCTCAGGCTAGCTGGGATAACCCCACGCGCTCACTCGTTCGCAAACGCGCCAATCGGGGTTACAAACGCCTCGCTTGCAAACCCAAACGAGTCGGGCAAATCACGATAATAAAGCCGCCGCAGCCGATCGAACGGTGACAGGTCAATATCGCCAACCTCGACGACGGCCTCGCGCGCCGTCACCAAAGAGCTGTCGATCTCGACCAGAACCTCTCGCGCCTCTTCGCCGCGAATGCCCGGCGCGGCCAGCGACGTCAGCCAATCCACCTGGCCCTGCAGCGCGCGGATGGTGGCGGCGATGAACTCCGTCATCAATTCATCCGACGCAAACGGCAGGTCATTGTTCTGGGTCCGCTGCGCGGCAAAGCGCGCCACATCTAAGTTGAGCTTGTCGATGGTCGTGATCCCCGCCTGGATCACGTCGCGCAGCCGCAGCCGGTCCGCCAACTCCGGCGGCCGCGACGTCCAGTGGCTGTCGCGCAGCGCCTCATTTTGCCAGGTAGTCCGATAAACCAGCGCACTTTCCAGGATTTTCGCCGAGATCAGCACAGCCATCCGGCACAGCGATTCAATATCAGACCCCGCCTGCTCTCCCCGCCGCAGCAGCACCGTCAGCGCCGGCAGTCCCAACAGCGCCCTGTCGAGCCGCTCAAGATCGGCCATCGTCAGCGGCGGGCTGACGCGCCCGCGCACAATCCCATCCAGCGCACTGCGGCTGCGGACAGTATCCGAAGCCTCGGTCAGCAACCGGTCGACAATGGTGATGCCGAACGGGCTCCCAAACGCCATCGTCTTGATCGTCGCCGCCGAGGCCGCAAGCCCCGCAATATCGGCGTTCGTCACGTAGGACGGATCGCTGAGCACGCAGGCCCGCAACACGGAGTTTTGCAGCGCCATCGCCGAGGCAATCAGCGCATTCGCCGCGGGGACAATGCGCTCCGCCACTGCAGCGTCCACAGGACCCGGCGGCCTCGGGATAGGCCCCACAAAGTCGGGCGGAGGCGCTTCGGGCGCCAAATAAGCGGTCCGCGGACCGTACGTGATGGTCTCAATGGTCCCTGTATCGGCAACGCTGTTTTCGATTGACAGCGGCGGTGGCTCCTCCGCCGGCGCCGTCTGCGCCAGCGTGACCGCTGGCCAAACCGCCAGCGCAGCAAGAATGCATGCTGCCCTAGGCAGCGTAGGTCACCGATTTCACCGCATCGATCACCTCGCCCACATTGGGCAGCGCCAATTTCTCAAGGTTGGCCGCATAAGGCATCGGCACGTCCTTGCCCGTCACCCGCAACACGGGCGCATCCAAGTGGTCAAACGCCTTTTCCATTAGCTGGTAGCCGATCTCTGAGGAAATCGAGCAGTGCGGGAACGCCTCTTCCACCGTCACGCAGCGGTTGGTCTTCATGACCGAGCGGATTACAGTATCGATATCGAGCGGGCGCAAACACCGAAGGTTGATCACCTCCGCGCTGATCCCCATCCCCGCCAGTTCCTCGGCCGCCTTCATGGCGTAGGTCATGCCGATCCCGAAGGACACGATGGTCACGTCCGTACCGGACTTCTCCACCTTCGCCTTGCCGATCGGCAGCACAAAGTCGTCCATGTCCGGCACATCGAAGGTCTGGCCGTAAAGGATCTCGTTCTCCAGGAAGACGACCGGGTTCGGATCACGGATCGCCGCTTTCAAAAGCCCCTTCGCGTCAGCCGCCGAATAGGGCTGGATCACCCGGTGCCCCGGCACCGACGCATACCACGCCGCATAGTCCTGGCTGTGCTGCGCCGCCACACGCGCCGCCGCACCGTTCGCGCCGCGGAACACGATCTGGCTCTTGATGTAGCCGCCTGACATATAGAGCGTTTTCGCGGCCGAGTTGATGATGTGGTCAATCGCCTGCATGGCGAAGTTGAACGTCATGAACTCAACAATCGGCTTCAACCCGGTAAACGCCGCGCCGACGCCGATGCCGGTAAAGCCGTGCTCGGTAATGGGCGTGTCGATCACCCGCCGCGCGCCAAACTCATCGAGCAGCCCCTGGCTCACTTTGTAGGCGCCCTGATACTCGGCCACTTCCTCGCCCATCAGGAAGACGTCACCGTCCTTGCGCATCTCTTCGGCCAT
>CAKZYH010000022.1 GCA_937884725.1 uncultured Paracoccaceae bacterium | reverse complement strand
GTTGAGCGGCAGATAAAGCGACAGGGCGAACGCTTGCAGCAGCGAGCTGATGATCAGCGTCTTCACCCCGCCCAGCCGGTCGGACAGAACGCCAAAGACAATCCGCGACGCCACACCACCCAACAGCATCACCGACAAGATTTGCGCGCCCACCGCCGGCGTGCAGCCAAGATCGGCTGCGAAGGACACCACATGGACCTGCGGCATCGCCATAGCGACGCAACAGCCGATGCCAGCGGCCGCCAACAGCCACTTCAGGACGCTGAGCGGGATCGCCAACGCCTGCCGGTTGGCATCACTGACCCAGCTGAACGCGATTCGGCCGTCTGCTACGACCTGTGAAGCGGTTTGGGAGCAAGCGCGTCCGGGGCGAGCACTGCGCGCCCAGTGACTTGATGATCGGCCGCGTCATTGGTTAGCATAAGGGCGGCCTAGAATTTCGCGGATCGACGCCAGCGTCTGACGCAACTGTTCAAGGTCGGTCCGCAAGGTCCGGTTCTCATGCTCCAGTGCGGTGATTCTCGCGGTGGCCGCAGCGCCGATATCTGCGGCCACCTCGTCAGAGCTGGCCTCCTCTTGAGCCCCGCTCGCGGTATAGTGTGCGACGGTTTTGAACCTGTTGTTGATGATATCGCTTCCAAAGGCCACGCCGCGTTTGAATGTTGCCCGGTCGATGAGGGGCGTTCGCCCTGATTCGTGATGAAACATCGTCTGACCCAACGCGTAGCGTTCTTCCGGATCCGCGAGATCGAACCTCTCACTCGTGGATACGCTCCGTCCGAAGTACCGTGGGGCGAGGGCGACATACTGGTTAATGTAGCGCTGTACAGAGCTCTGGGGCGCGCTGTAGCCAGCGATCCCACGTGCGATTTCCAGAAAATTTGGTGAACCGGCCTCACCGAAGCCCTTACGCACCGCCAACCAGTACCACCACAAGCCAACGCCCGCCTCGTCGGTCTGCAGGGCGGGAATTACACCGCCGGCGCTATCGGTCAGCTCGGCTCCGAGCACCAGACCCGGCCATTCCCGCACGTAAGGCAGCCAGCGATTCACGTCGGCGAAGGGCATCGTGATCGCCCCCCAGTTACGCGTGATCTCGGTCAGGGATCGGCGCTCGGGATCGGGTGGCGGCGCGTTCGGGTTGACGCTCCGGATTTGGACGAACGTCAACGTCTCGCGCGTGTCGGTCGCCCCGCAATTGCTGCCGAACCGTTTGCGCGTCCCGGTCAGGACGACGGTTTTCGCATCGGCCAACCAACGACCGGAGACGGGGAAACTCTGGTTCCCGCACCGTGAACTGTAGTGCTTGGCGGTGCCGCTGAAGGATCCGTCCGCGACACTGCCCTCGACCAGCACCGGGTCGGACGCGACGACCGCAGAAAGGCCAGCTGATCGCGGGCGGTGGTACACGAACCGAACCTGGCCTTCGGAGCGCGCCAGGCCCATGATCGAGCCGTTGTGGCACCAATGTTCGCTCGCGCTGCTCATCGCGGAATGATTGAGCGCCGGCGCGGTCGCGCGCTCGCTACAGGCCTGCGCGAGGGCGCCGGCAGGAATCTCGTAGCGGGGATCGAAATCGAGTTCGCCGTCTGTGATGGAAGGCGTTTTTCCCATCGCTTTCATCGTTGCGACGATCACGGCGGCCATCGGGTCGATATCGTTTCCCGCCGGCCGCTCCGCCTCCAGGTGAAGGTGGATTGGCGTTGAACCAATGTCTGGAATGAGGGTGAGTCGTTCGCCTTTCGCAACTTTGTCGCCGGCTGCGACCCGGGGTGTCGCACCGTGCCGATACTTCCACCGGATGCCAGAGCGCGTTCCGACAAATTCCACCAAACCGCGCCGCGCCTTGCGCACCACGCCGTCTTCGACGGCAGTCATCCAATAGGTGTCAGCAAGGGGCCGCGGCGGACGACAATCGATCCCCTGATGCGACAAGGGCCGATCCGGTCCGCATGCCCTCGTCGGCTGCAAGCTACTCCATCTGAGTTCGCAGAACGTCGACGTCCAGGGGTACGTATAGTTCAGGATGTGGTTAGATTTGCCGGCTGGCTTTCCGTTCGATTTGAAGCCCCACACCTGGGTGTTGCAGTACATATGTTCGCCGTTCGCGATATCAATCTCGATCGGCAGGCCAAGATTCTGGTCGATCACGGTTCGTGGGTTTAAATATTGACCGTTGTAACCGCGATGACCGGAACGCGGCGGTACGTGGTGGCCAAGTTGATAGTAACTGAATTGATCCGGCGAACGCGGTAGGTCGTCGACTTCTTGTCCGTTTGCTGAGCCGGTTGACGCAACCAATAACATCGCCGCCAGGGCGTTCCAGTGCGTCTGGCGGGTCATTCCACAATTCCTAGCTGAATAATAGAGACGTCATCGATGAGGCTGTCGAGCGCCGCGACGGTACACTCGCTGTCCTCTGACTCACAGTTGCGAATCATCACGCAACTGCGTCCGGCGATCAGAAACGACCGTTCGATCTCTCGCGGATACAATTCTGGATCGTCCGCATCGGCGAGCTCGACTCGCTCGCGCTCCAGACGCGAGTCGGGGGGAACGACATCGGATATCGTCGACACCGCGTTGCCCAAATCTTCGGCGTGTTGTTCGTCGGCAAGCCGTTCCGCGATCGCAGCCTCCTGTGCCGCGATCTGGGCGGGGCTAACGCGCCAAGAACAGTAAATTTCAGCGTCGATCGGCGGTGGGTAGCTGATGCTCATCCATGTCAGGTTGCTCTCATCGAAGATGATGTTATTCAGCCCTTCCCGGACGGCGCTATCGGACAATGGCGCTGCTGCCATAATAGGGTCCGAGCGTAACTCGCCCGCAGGTTGCGCGAACCCCACCACGAAAAGTTCCGAGGGAACGCTGCGCTGGTCGTTGACCGACGGCGCGGCCGCAAGCCCGGGCGGCGCCTCATCGTCCTGCGCCACGCGATCTTCGAATGTTTTGACAGCCGGAGAATTTAGATCGATTGGGACCTCTACCAACTCTTGGGAAGACGCATTCTCCCAAGTCAGCGTTGCGAAGAATAAGACAGTAATGCGCAAGACGAAAATTCTCATGATATCGATCTCTCGTGAAGATGCATCAAGACTTACTCGTTGTTCCTATGCTAGCGCGGTGCTCTCCGCGTTTCGCCATCGGTAAGAGGGCGGTCTGGAGGCGTCCCGGTGGCGGCGAGAGGTTCGGTGGTCGAGAACGTGTTCGCCTCACGCCGGAAGTGACTGACACGCTCGTAGATTCCCTTGCGCGCGCGGTTCACTGCACCGAGCGGGCGATGCGCAGCGCGCGTGCGCCACGGATTAAATGAAAGTGCCTCGCAAAACTCGTTCTGCTCGGCCGTGTCGAAGGACTGCGGCGGGAACAGGATCGAAGCCACCCGATAAAACGGCGCGTCGGCCTCCTCCCATTCGCGCTGCGAATCTTCGATACTCAACGACGGATCACGGCGCGGCTGGACTAAGAACTCCATGCACGCACCCTGCGTCAAACGACCCGACAAAGCGGCGCGCAGGAAGTCGGGTTCGGCATTATCGCCCGCCGGCTCCGACTGAACGGGGGAACATGGGCGCGATGAGAATTTTACGGCTGTTCGATCAGGGTCGGTAGCTTCGCCCAGACGATAGGGCACCATCGACCAATAGCGGGTGTCGAGCGGGTTCGAGATCCGCAGTCGTGTTGTTTGAAGAACGATCTGTAGCCCGCGGACGCCGATGTCGCGAAGCATAAGGAGGGGTGCCGCAGTGCGGCGAAGCCAACTCGTTGTATTTACCGTCGAAACCACCGACAAGTAATCATCAAGGTCGTTCACGAAAAATGTCGGATGGCTAATCATAATCAGGTCCATGTTCGAACTGTCTTCAGCCAAGAGATTGTCCCCCGGCACTCCGAGCAGCTTGATCGCCATCCCGCGACCGTCGCCCTCACCATCGGGCCGTTCCGGGTCCTCGTTGCCGTTTGAGAACCGCACCCACGCGCGATAGCGGGCACCCGGCTGGAAGGCACCCTTCGCAAGATCGGGAGTGAGGTCCGGCTCGATTGCAAACTCTCCCTTCACGCAACCGTGCGCCTTCGGATGGGCGTCACGTCTGATGAGCGTGTCTGCGAACCGCCGACCGAGCGAAGCGATGATGACCTCAGAGATGGCGAACGCGTTCTCTATTTCTTGCGGCTGCAGTCGTTCACCGATCGTTACGTCAGGGGTCGGATAACTGTCCCTGAACAACTTGAAGTCCGTCTGCGCGCGAGCAGCGTCGCCCGCTAAAGCCAATAGACAAACAATCGTATACGCGAGCGCTTTCGAGCAAATTGCCCACCCGCGAGCAGCCCGCGCGTTTGCTGCCTCCTGCAGCATCTACAACGACTTCAAGTAGAGAAGCAGTGCGCGGCAGTCTTCGCTCTCTTCTCCGATCGGGCTCGAGCTGCCACGGCAGAACGCGCCGTAGTCGTGACCGTAATTGTCGTTGCCCGGTATGACCCGGGTTTGCGCAACTGTGTCTGGCTTATACGTGAAGTCCACCTCGTACTCGAACGTGGTCTCGCCTGCGATTCGATCGGTCGCGAAGCCGACATTCACCGGATCAAATCGCCGTGACCCGACGTGGAAGCGGCGCGGACGGTCTTCAGGAGCGGCCAGTAGGTCACGCAGCGTGGGCACGGAGCCATTGTGAAGATACGGCGCTGTGGCCCAAATGCCGTTGAGTGGCCGCGCTTTATACTTCAAAAGCGATTTCGCATTCGCGTCTTCGGCTTGCAGTCTCTTACATTCGTCGAGTTGGGCGCGCTTGCGATCGGACAGCGCCTCCAGTGGCGTGAGGACTTCGATGCTTGGTGCCGCAAATGGCTCTTCGGTCTCTTCGGTCAGCAGACCACCCAGCAATCTGGAGCCAAACAACGATCTGAGGCGATCGCCGGCGCGGCGGGCAGTGCTGACTGCGACAGCGGCAGCGATATCACCGCTGCTTTTGCCCATGACCCGGGAGACTAAGCCGCGCAGCATCTTGCTCGTGGGTTCGACACTCTCGACGAGTTGATCTTCGGCGTCCGGGCCTGTGCCAAACATCAAGGGTTCGCCCTTTAGGACGCCCGTTTGCGTTTCATGCATAGCGGCATTGCATGCCATCCACGGGTCGGTCCCCGCGCCGAACTCGAATATGTTCTGCAACTCCACTGTCGCTGCGGACGTCAAGTCGTCGGACTCCAGGTCATCGTGGCAACCGCTACACGACTGGGCAAACAGCCTGCGACCGCGGGCGAGCGCGACCGGGGACGTATCGACCGCGCCGAACACTTCGGGCCAACGCGGTGACTCAAGATCAGCCAAGATGGCTTCAAGCTTGATTAGGTTGTCGACGCGGATGCTGGATCTTTCGACGAAAGTCTCGAGGTGGGGCGGCGTGAAGCTGCCTGGTCCCGATTTCAACGTAATCCCGCCGTGCACCCCGATCACCTGACCGGTGTTGCGACCAATGCCGCTGAGATCAATCTCATCATCCGTATCGGCGAACAAGACGCTGCCGCGAGACACCATTCCGTTCCATTGCAGATGCTGTTGCTGGCGCGTGTTCCAAATATACGGATAGCTGACCGGCGCATCGGACGGAAAGTTCGCCGGCTGAGTCGGATCCAGCGTATGCGCCACTTTGTTGAAGATGTGACCGATCGCATCCAGCCTCCCGTGGCCATACTCCACGGGCGTCTCGTTGCGATCCAGTATGGCCTTCCGATACGCCCGCCAACTATCCACTTTTTCGGCCAACTCGGAGGCTCCGGGCGAATCCATCCCGTTGCCGGTGGCGCTTCGAACAAATGCGTCCCACAGTTCTTCATCGTCGCGGGTTTCAGTGACGGTTGCCTCCAGGTCGCGCATAAGACTTTGGAAGTCCGACAACGCGCCAGCGCCATCGATCCGGAAGGTTTGCCCCCCGTACTCGATCTCGGACGTATGACATGCAGCGCATGTCATTCCGAGCCATCTCACTTTACCATCACTATCCGCGCCGACTGTGAACCCGATTGGATACGCTTCATTGTTCGACCAAATATAGCCGTACTTCGCAAAGTTCTCGCGCGCGAAAAATCGATCACCGTCCCTTGTGCGAAGATGCTTCGCCCAATCTTCCGGGATAAGCTGTGATCCTTGATCCTTGTAGTACCATTCCTTGCGTTGTTCGTCGGTCCAACCGCCGGAAATGCATAGACTGTCACTTTGTGGACACGGCTCAGATGCGTCAGCAAACGCGGTTATCGGAGAGACGGCGATCAGAGTGAACGCAAGCGGCGTCAGCAGAACTTTTGTATGGCGCATCAAAGGAACCAATCGGTAGGTTACAATGGTGTTAGGGTGCACTCAAGATTTCCCGCCGTCAACCTAAAATTAAAAAGAAAAGAGTTGGCTTACTCCCGAAATAAAGGGCAGTATTCGCGACCCAGTTGTCTGCTGTCAGGGCGTTGGATTAGATCTCCATCGGCGTTGTTCACTCGGCGTCTACGGCTCGGTGTTGGGTGGCGCCCGGAGTGGATTCCGTCTCGGAATGGCGCCTCGAATGTCGGGATTGCTCTGCCAATCGTGAGCGCTGATGCGGATGGGTTCTCTCACGATGAGCGCGTTCAGCGCCTCATCATCAGGGGCGAGCCGCGCTGTCATGACGGCGAGCAAGTCGCCCGTGTCGGCTGGTTGCCCGTGCTGCGCCACAGCGCCGCTAACGGACAGTTCCAAACCAAGTCCGATGCCGTAGGTCGGGGGTGCGCCGACGTCGAAGGCCGCGTCGCGAAGCGTATGGCTTGCCAGAAAGCCATACGCCATTGTCCGGGGGAGCGCCTCTGCCTCTGACGCCGTGGTTGTGAAAAGGACAATATCGCGCGCATCGGTGCTTGCGAGCACGGTCGCGTTCAGGCCGGCTTCGCCCGCAGTCAGACGAACGGTATCAGCAGCTGAACTGCGGTTGGTGGAATAGCCTACGAGACGACCAGAGTCATCGTGAATATAAAGGTCGACGTCGCCCGACGCCGCTGTGACATGAACGTTCTGCGCCTCGCCGCTCGTCGGGATTGGAACCGTCTCTTCGTTACCCTTCCGGAGCGCGCCGCGCTGCCAGAGGCTAACCGTCTCTTCTGCCGCGAGTTGCGGTGCAGTGCCGCCAGGCGCCGGCACATCTGCGCTCAACGTTGACGGATACGTTTGAATGACCGGCACGCCCGCCCACGCGATGCCGTCACTGCAACTTGACGCGCTCGGTGCTATGCACCCGACCGCCAACGTGGTGCCTCTTGTCCCGCGAGCGAGATCGCGCACGATGACCCCATCGATGGGGAAGAGTTCGTTCTGCGTCGTGTCGTGCAGCGCTATGAACGAGCGATTGCCCGCAGCCGTAGGCGGGGCCGCGCCGACCGTAAGGAGGCGCTCTCCGCCCAGATGCAAGGCTGAGCGAACTCGGATGATCTCGTCGCCGAAGCGGTCCGAACCCAGCTGGACCGGCTCACTCTCCGATTGAAATAGATCTCCAGCGCTCACAGCGACAGGGACGGTTTCGCCATTCGCTTTACCGCGCCCGATGATGCGCAGCGTGTCAAACCTATGCGCTCCTTCGGCGATGATGTCACCTAAACCATTCATGCCTGGGATCACGCCGCTTTGGGGCTTGAGACTTTCTTCGATATCGATCTCCGCAACTGCAAAGAGAACGTCGTCAGTGCACCGAGTGCTCATCTCGTCCGTCCAGCGCGATATGAAGCCCGTTACGAGCAACGCGCCCTCGCCCCGTTCCGCGACGTCGTAGAACGCGTAGCGGTTCGCGGCGGAAATCTGCTCGAACCAAATCGGACGGATCCGTTCTTGGCGTTCCTGCGGCAAGACCATGACGCCCCCGACGGAAGCGTTGCGGCAGACGGCGTCCGGATCGCCGCCATCTTCGCCGCGTCCCACCGCGATCACCCGTCCGTCCGATAGCTGCTTCAGTTTGTAGAAGACGCTGCGGGTGGGGACCCAGTGCTCGCTGTCCGCCGGTCGGTCCTGGCATTTGTGGAACATGTATCGGCCGTCCGGATCGAGCCGCATCATCCAGACCATTACCGGTGCCCCCGTGCAGCCGCTTTGAAAGGCTGTCCCAAGGACGATCATGGAGCCGTCCGCCAGCACGGTGAGGTCCATCACGATCGACCCCGGACGTGTTCCAGGCCCGTCGACAAACGGAACAGGCGGCGCCGCCGGCTCGCCTCGCGGCGACAGTCGCACCGTTGCGAGCCGCCCAGCCAAACCCCTATTCGAATGGGCTTCATCGCGCAGCAGGCCGAGCGCAACGAAACCGCCGTCGGGGTGAGTGGCAACCGAAGAGAACGAAAGGAATTCGGGTACGCAGACGCCATGCACCGGGCGGTCGCACGCCGCTGCTGGAGTGACGAGAGCGGCCGCGCATAGGGCTGTGCCGGCGACAAAAACATGGCGGATGATGTGCGCCAGCGCATCTCCGTTGCGGATCGCTCCTAACATTGTGTGAGCGCGAACGGTTGGAGATCGGACGTTGATAGAAGGTAGTGGTAGTCGCCACCTCCACTTCTCACCCGGTACCAAACCTCGTCGCCAACGCGTTTGACTTCGGCAGGTGCGCACTGTGCATGCAACTGTGAACCGTCGAGCCGCACGGCATCGACCGGCGCTTTGAGATCGGGCGCGCTAAACGCATTAAGCGCATTCTGATTGCCAACGTCGGCGCGCCCGGCGTTGTCCCGATCAGGGTCGATGGCAACGCGCAGTCCGACGATCTCTGGGGTCCAGGTCTCACTCGACGGTGAGACCCTATCGAGGGGGACCACTGGAGGCCGTCGGCTGCAAGGCTGTCCGTATCCTAAACCGTCAAGCCAGCGCCCGAACTTGCTCACTGGGACGTAGAGACCTTCGCTCCAGTGGCCGTCATATCGACCGTATACGACGCCGATTAGGCGGTCTTCCGAGTCGAGCACCGGACCTCCGCTCATCCCGCGATAAGTCTTGAACTTCAAAGCCGCGGTCCCAGGCTCGTCCGCACTGTTGGCCGTAGACAGACCACCTAAGGCGTTCTGCGGTGGCTCGTCGCGGAACTCGAACCCGCCGCCTAACTTCTCTGCGTACCCGTAAGCTCCGACCTTGGCGCCGAGAACGGAGGCCGTATCGGAAAAATCGAACGCGTCGTGCCAGCATGTTCTGGGCAGTTTCCCCATATCGAGCGTCGTCCGATCGGCGAGTCGAACGGTCGTAGCGAACAGATCGAGTGTGGAATGTAGTCTGCGGTCCGTATTCGATCGTTCGACCAAATGGATCGAATTATGAGAGGGGTCGTCCGGTCTTTCGAAGCTCAGCCTCACGTCCTCAGGCCGACATTGCACGACCATCGTGGCGTCGCCAACATCGTACTCTTTGCTCTGCAGCAGCTCCTCTATCGTATGCTTGGCGCCCAGAACGACCGCGCCGCCGATCATAACGACGCTTCCGGCCGTTTCTTTGGCAAAGTCTTGAGGTTTAATGAACGTTTGGTCCGGTTCGCTGCCGTCAGACATTGTAACGTGCAGCGTGCACGCTGCCTTGACCTGGAGGGTGACGTCCCGCGCGAAAGCAAGACGGTCGGGATAGTCGGCATGTGCATCTGCGACACCGAATGAAATCAAGAGAGCGAGCAAGTATCCTCGGTTCATGGATACATCCTCGCGACCGTACGGATATCAGTATTAGAAAGTGCAATGGATTGTCTATATATATTCCAGCAATAGTTCATCACTGACCACGGATCGTATGCAAACGGAATCTCGGTGTCACTGGGAAGTTTGACGACCTTGTTGCTTGCAACCGGAAGGTTGCGCTCTCTGCAATTAGCAATAAGTGAATTAAGCTTTTCAGATGACATGTTCGCTTGCTGGGCTTCGGCCGACAACAAGTCGTGCGCATGTATGAGGCCGAGCGCATGACCGAATTCGTGTACGGCGATCGAATGGATGCAGTCGTCTCTGAGGTAATGCGCATCGGGCGTATCTCCGCATGCCCTACCCCAGTCGTGGAAATCGAAATTGAGCGACATTGTCTGGGCCTTCCCTAAACCAGCAATGCCGACGTAGGACCAAGGTACCCCGTCCTGTGTGATGATGCGGATGCCCTCGGCACCCTCGGTACACGTACCCCACCCAACGAAACGAACCTGCGCGGCTGCCTCCCATGTTTCACGCACTGCGACTCGTGTCGCGACGCGTCCGGCAGAATGACGCCGCTTTGGGGCGATCCAGCAAACCGGGATCTCAAGTCGTGCGCCGTTCGGATCCCACCGGGCGCCGCCAACGCCGGCGCGCCACAACAACGTGCTTCGATACGCTGCGAACTGGGACACTTCACCGCGCGCTTGCGGCGCGTCTTGAGCGGACGGCTCGCGCGGCGCTGGAAGGTCACCAGCGTGCGCAAACACACCGGGATCTATGGGCCCGTGTAACCCCGCAGGTGCCCCAGCGCTGGCCCCAGGATCATGGGCGTAAAGCGCTGGCGGCGCCAGCAGGACAGCCAATGTGGCGACGAAAACCATGAATAAAGACAACATTTTAGCCTAAAGTTCGGAGCAATAATATTGATTAGGATAGCAATCTTAGGTAACATTGACAAATTGTTAATGTAATGGGGCGCTGTCGTCCGGTCTTCCACCTGTGCGAGGGCGGAGAGGGGGGGCGGCGCGGAAAGCACGTTATGTCACGCACAACCCCATGGCACTCTTCGGCATTCCGGGGGCAAAAACAGATCGTGAAATGGATTGTCGTCGGAGCTGCAGTCCTGGCGCTTTTCGCGCTCCACGGGCGAGCGAGCGCGCTGGATAGCGAGGCTATCGCGCGTCTTGCAAACGAATACGAAAGCCAACTAACAGCGCAACCCGGTACGGGTTTGATGGCGTTGATTGATGCAGCAAAAGCGGCGCGGGTTGCCGGTGATGATGGCGCCGAACGCGCTGCGCTGGAAGCGGCGGCATCGCATGATGACTCGACCTATCAAGTTTGGCGCGATCTCGCATCATTCTGGAACCGCACTGGCAGCTTGGATTTCACGCTCGCCGCCGGCTACCACTCTTACAACGCTGCCAAAAACGACGGGGAGCGTTTGGACACGCTCCACATCCTGACCGACGCGCTGCGCCGCGAACTTGCGGACGCGCGCGCGGCCTTCGATGCAGTCCAGGACGCTCTTCTTGAGTTGGAGCCGGACGACTACGAACGGGCCGTCGAGGGCGCGGCTGCGCGCGATGAGCAGTTTCAGCAGAGCGCCGCGATCATCGAAGCGGGCCTTGCCGCGAGTCAGCGCATTTACAGCGCTTCGGCACACCTTGCAGTCGTGACCGAGGCCGTACGAGATCTGACGTTCGAAGCAAAGTTCATGGAGCGCGAAGTTGCCTCGGTGGCATTCACCTTTGCGCCGGGCGAACCCGAAAAAGAGGGGTCCGGCAGTGCGGCGACATCGGGCGCCGCGACCCCCCGTCCTATGTCGATCAATAGGGCAGGGCGCTCGCGAACAGCGCGCCTTCGTACGCAAAACCGCGTAGATGCCGAGCCCCTCATCTTCGCTTCGTCCGATGGTCTGCCGCGCATTTGCGTGCAATTCACTCTCCCGCTCAACGAAGACGCGGCCGCGCAAATAGAATGGCTAGTTCTAAGTAAGATTTCAGTGGACGATGACTTCAGTCGAATGCCGGTCGAGATTGATGCGATCGAGATACAAGCGACACAACTTTGCCTTTATGATGTTGTCGCCGGCGAGCGCTATGAACTGACCATAAAGGAGGGGCTGCAAGCCGCGGCTCCCGGCGTCTATTTGACCCGTGAGGCTATCGGTCTCTTCAGCGACACCGGTAAAGCATTCGAATACACCAAGGAGATAGCAGTACCGGACAAGCCAAGCCTGCTGACATTCACCCCTGGCGCTTTCGTTTTACCGCTCGGCGCGTCCGGCGTGGTGCCGCTGAATAGTCAGAATATTGCCGAGACCGCGATTTTCATAAGCCGTATCAGTGATCGCAATCTGTACCGCCACATCGCACTCAACCATATCGACGGGACGATGGGCGACCGCGAATTCAACGAATTGCTCGATTGGTCGGGGGATCGCATCTTTGAAGGGGCACTCGCGATCGATGGCCAGCCGAACGAAGTCACATCGACATCGCTGCCCCTCGTCTCCATCCTCGACGAATACGCTCGGCGTTCTAGCGGTGCGGAATCCCGGTCACCAACATACGTTGAACAGCTCGATACAGGACACATCCGCGGCGCATTCATGAAAAGTGGCCCGCACGATGACGGTCGTCCTGCCGATGAAGATGCGGAACTTCAAACCGGTGTATTCGCGGTTGCGGCATTAGAATACAATGAAGATGGCGAAGCGCGGGATGTGGCTAACGCGATGCCGACACATTCGGCGACGACGATGCGAAGCAATTGCCGCACCGAGATTGAATGCCGCTATCGTGTCCAGTGGATTGTTCGAACCAATATTGGCTTGACGATCTTTGAAGGCGAGAACGAGATGCGTGTCGCGGCCCGCAGCTTCAGTGATGGCGCGCCGATTGTCGGCGCAGAAATTCAACTCATCGCAAAGAATAATCGCGTCCTCGGCGCTCAGCGAACAGATGCGGGTGGGTTTGCGGTATTCCCAGCCCGGTTGGCTGGCGGAACCGGTAGCAACGCACTCGTGGCGGCGTTCGCATCCAAAGCCGACGACTTCAGCTTCGTCCGATACGGCCGCGACAAACTGGACTTGTCGCTGGCCGACGTAGACGGTCGTGTTCCTCCGAGCGCGTTGGACGCATACCTTTACACGGATCGTGGTTCCTACCGCCCGGGCGAAGACATCAACGCTGTCGTGCTTTTCAACGCGGAGGGGCGGGACGGCTTCGCGGGGCATTTGACGGGGCTTGAACTTACTTTAAGCGATAGCGAAGTCGTACGGGCCACCGCGAGCACCGCGATCGATTCCACGGAAGGCCCCCAGCGCGTCGAATTCACCCTGCCGGACAGTCTCCCACTCGGCACATACACGCTCACGCTCTCGGCGCCCGACCAAACCGAGGGGGCAGCCGCAATCCCCCTCGCTAGTGTCACGGTTCAGATCGAAAGTCGCAGACGTGACCGTGCGCGCCTTCGCTTAGTTGACGCTGACGCTTGGCGCGTCGCGGTTGAGGGGGGAGACCTTGCGATTACGGGCTCGGTGTTCGCGCAGTACCTACACGCGGTCGAGCCACCCGCAACGGAGGTCGGGCGTATCGCGCGCAATCCGCACCGCCTTCTTCCGAACTGGCTTAGTGGGCCGGTTGAGAGCGCCGTTGCCGAAATCAGCGTCCGCACACGGGCCGCTGATAGCCCGGTGCCGGGATGTTACAGGGGCTTTGCATTCGGCCCTCTCGACAAGCCGGTCACTCCAAGCTTTAATCGTCAGATCACCACTCTTGCCGACGGGGTGTTGCGGATCAATGAAACGGGCATAGAGTTGCCACGCGGTGAACTGTCGGAGCTTTTGGCGAACGGACATCCGCTCGAAGCGACGGTCTCGATCATGGTACGCGATAGCGCCGGACCACTGGCGCAAGTTCAGCACGATTTCCCCGTAAGGATAGATCGCAGTTGGATCGGCGTGTCGCGCCGCCCCATCGTCTCACCGAGCCACTCCCCGCCCGGAGCGGTTGGCGCGTATACGGCGCGGTTTCCGATGCTGAGCTTCGATACACGGGAAAACGGCGAACGTCGGGGCGTGTCCTGGAGGCTCTTCAAGCGTACGAATGCTCTCCATTTTCGTCGAGCGGGCACGTCGTGGCGTCCGGTGACAGGCGAGCAACTCGACAGGATACGAAGCGGCGATTGGACGATCAGAGCGGCAACGAAGATCGAAGACCGGCCGAAATTGTGTCTTCAGCCAAACGCCGATTCCGACCTGACTTTGCGCAACCTTCCTGCCGGCCGCTACGTCCTGGAGGTCAGAGAGCCAAGAAGCGGTGCAACGGTGAGGGTGCCGTTCAACACCGGCGCGCAAACGGCCGTCGGTGAACGCCCGCGTCCCGATGAAGCGCAGGTCTGGACCGACAAATCCCAGTATTCACCTGGGGAACGGATCGAAGTTAACGTTGCCGCACCGTTTGAAGGGGATGTTACGGTTGCCATCGTCGACAGCGACATCCGAGACGTGCAGGTGTCAGCGGGCGGCGGCTCCCTCAATCATCTCACCATCGAGAGTATCCCCGAAGAGTGGGCCGGCCGCGGTCTCTACGCATTGGCGACTGTCAATCGCCGGCTCGACGAACGTGATGCAACAGGGGCAGCGCCAGCGCGCGCCATCGGCGCGGCGCACTTTAGCGTCCGAAGCGACAACGTCAGGGCGCTCGACTTGCGGGTCGATGCGCCGTCAGAATGGTTGCCTCAAACGGCGATCGATGTGAGCGTTTGCGTCGCCGACGGCGAACGATGCAGTCAAACCGCTCCAAGTGGAGGAAAGCTGTTTCTCTTCGTGGTGGACGAAGGTCTACTCGGCCTGACCGCCCATCCGGCCCCCGACCCGGCCGAGCATTTCTTCGGGCGGCGGCAGATCGGCATCAATATATACGACAACTACGGGAACATCGTACCGTCCGTCGGCGGCGATCGTCCTTCGTTTAAGGCACTTAACAACTATACATCACGATCGGTGGTGTCTGAATTGATCGGTCCGATCGCCCTCGACCAGAACGGTAGCGCGACAGTCAGCGTCAACGGTCTCGATTTGACTTCTGGGACGGTACGGTTCGCCGCCATCGCATGGTTCGACGACGCGGTCGGTGCAGGAGAAGCGAAAACGACGATCAGCGCACCCGTCACGGCCGAGCTAATCATGCCGAGTTTCTTGTCACCGGAGGACGAGGCGCATGTGCCGATTGTCCTATCCAACGAACGCCGCGAAAGCGGAGAAACCTTCGACGTTAGTCTAAGCGCCGGTACGGGCGCTCGGGTGGAAGGCTTCTACGACGCGAGCGGCAACCGTCTCACCGATCGCGACACCGTCTCGTTGCAACTCCCGCGGCGCGAGATGACAACCATTTATGCGCGCATCGCCCTAACCGAGAGCGACCGGGAGGCGATTTCGTTCGATCTGTCCGTTCGTCCGGCCGGTCCGCAGCATCGCTTTCGATTGAAGCAACGAGAGTCGGTTGCGCTGCGCGCGCCGGTTCCCTTCATCACAGGTGTTGCATCATTCGATCTCGCTGCAGGCGAAACGATGACGCTACCGGAGGCACTCGGTCCTTACGCGCGAAGTTTTGAACCGCATGAGTTGCAGGCCGAGATCACGTTAGGCGCAACCTACCCCGTGCTCCTGTCGCGCGCTGAAGCTGCACCAAACGACGATATCCGTTTAATTGAGAATATCGTCTACGAGGGGCGTCAGCACCTATCGGGCGCAGCGCGCCGCGAAAGTGGGTCACTTGAAGCACTCGAAGCGATAGTGGAAGAGCTGAGCGCGCTGCGTCAAACTGGCAAACGCCTTTTTCGGCCGCACCATCACGAAGGATCACCGGATCCCGACCGCATGCTCCCCGTTGTCGGCTTTCCCAGCGTTTCTGCCGATCAAGACCTGTTTCGCGCTGCGTTAGCGGCGGAGTTTCTTCTCCAAGCCCGGGCTAAAGGGGTCCGCTTGCGGCGGTCGTTTGTTCGCGAACTCGCAAAGGATTTGAGGGGAGCCGCAGGGCTAGACAGGCGAGTTGACAATCCTGAGGAGTTTTGTACGACGGGAAAAGCTTTTGCGCTACGGATTAGTAACGAATTCGAATCACTTGGCGCGCGACTTGTTCGGGTATGGCGAAATTACTGCCAGGGCGCGGACAATCTCCTTCTGAATCTTCTTTCCGCTCCGTTCTTCGATTATGGGAGCGGACCGGATGAATACATTCCGAGCCATGAGCAAACCTTTGAGCTGCCTGGCGCGAGTGTGCAGGAGTTGGAGCTCGCGATCCTCCTTCTGAGCGATTTTCGAAAGAGCGGCGCTTTCGGCGACGACGTTTCAGAGGCGCTCGATCAGCTTCGCGCTCAACTTCGCGAATTGGACACAGGCGCTACGCATACGGTCCTGTCGGAAGCGCCGGGCGCTCGCGCGCAAACGCCTGATAACGCGGCTGCGACGAGCGAAGTGCAGATGACCGGCGGCCGAAACCTCTTCGCCGCCGTCGACGGCAGCGCCGATGTCCTTCGTACACCGTTCACTCCGATGGCGGATTTCGATGAGAACCCGATCAAATTGACGAACGACGGTGACGGCCCACTGACCGTGTCGGTACGTTTCTTCGGAAGGCCAAAAATTGCCTCAGCAGGCAACGCACCAGTAAAGCGCAGCTACTATGGTGTGGACTGGACACCGTTCGATCCTGAAACGTCCGAAGCGTTCCTCGGAAAAATCGTTCATGTGGTGGTCGAGGCCACGTGGCCGAGCGATGGTGAGCCCCTGGTCCCCGGCGCAGACTCTGCGGCAACTCTTGCGATTGCTGATCTGCTGCCGGCGGGTGTCGAAGTCCTAGATACCATGATCTTGCGTGGGGGGGAGGGCGGACCGGAACAGATCGCACCGCGGGGCGATGTAGCGGTGAGCGCGGCGTTTCCCGATCGGATGATCGTATATGCGGCCCCTACCCCCGCTGGCCCGGGAGATGCCGCAATTCGCTTCGGCTATACCGTGCGGGTCACGGCCGCGGGCCGCTTCACCATCCCACCTTTGGTAATGTCCGAGCTTGCCAGACCCGAGCGCACGGTGCGTTCGAACGGCCAAGTGATGACCGTCACCTATGAGACACCACCGACCTAAGATGTCGAGGGTTTGCGCCCCGACCCTGTTCGCAGAGTATGCCGGCCGCGGCATTAACGTCGTCCTATTTCTTGCGATGCTCTCGGCTCTGTCGCTGGAAGTTGCCATCCGCACCGCAACCGTTCCGCGACTCGAGCATGGTGGGCTGTATTCCGCGGCCGTCATCAGTGCCGATGATTCACTGCTCG
>CAKZYH010000021.1 GCA_937884725.1 uncultured Paracoccaceae bacterium | reverse complement strand
TCGCTCACCACGAAGAGCGACAAGAACAGCATGACCACCGAATACATTTCGGCGAGATACAGCAAAATCCCGGGGATAAAGTTGCCCAGCTCGTCCACCGGCGGGATTGTGGTGAACGTGCGCCACCAGACATACCGCAGCACCACCGCCGTGCCGAGCGCGAGGAAGATCGTACGGAACGTCCCCTTCCGGTCAAACATCTTCAAGATCGCCATGATCACAATGATGATCACGGTCGTCAGGAAGTGCGTCGTCAGACTGACTGGCTGTGTGACGAGGAAAATGATGAGGGCGGTGGCGATCATCCAGCCCAATATTGTGAGTAATCTCATGCCATCACCCTCGCTTCACTGCGATATAGGCCCGTTAACGCTGCCGTACTCAGAGACTTAGACGCTTGACTGTGAGCGGTAACGCTGCCGGATGGACGCACGTTAGGCGCACCCGGACCACTTACAAACTTACAAAGTGGGTCGCGCATTCGCGTCCGCCTTTCAATCCTGCAATGGGTCGCGGCCCATTGCAGCCTAGGGTGCCACAGCATATCGCGTGCCGGCTCCATGAATCAGGTCAGCAATTATCACCGCCTGCCGAGTGCTGAACTTCAATTGTCGCAAATTTTGCACAAAATGCACGCTACCTCGCCGCGATTCAGCATTTCACGTTTGTTAAGGTTAACCCCGATCAAGGTTAACAAATGATCAAGGAGTTTACGCGCAGTCTCAGCGATGGAAGCCGGTTCGCTCCGAATCGGTGACAGCTGCGTCTTACAGAACATTGACGCGGCTTTGTATCGACGAGGCTGGATGCGATGCAAAGAACTTCGCGTATCGGGGCTCAAGCGCTCGCAATAATGAGCGCTGGGCTATTGGCGGCATGCGCTTTTGAACCTACCGGGTATCGAACGGCAAACCTCAACAATTCCGTGCCTGTAACCCAAGCCTTCATGGTTCCGCCACCGGGTGGGCCAGAGGTCATTGCAGTGCTGGAAAATCGGTTTAGCAACGGGCTCGCGCAGGACATCATCTTGGGGAACTCCAGTTCCACTTCGGGCCAAAACGCTATCTATGTTCGTGCCTTCGGACCCATGGGGCGTGACCGGGGACGGGAACGGCTCGATGATGAACTGCCCACGCCCAGGATCATCCGAAGAGAACTCCGTGAACGTTTTCCACACGTACACATGGAGATCTCCGGTCTTTATGCGCAAAACCGTTATGGCCCTTTGTCGTACGCGACGGGCCGGACCCGCTCTGGCATTAACTGCATCTACGTGTGGCAACGCATCTCGGCGGATGGGGCGGTGTTTGCCGCCAATCGCGGGTCGATAAACTGGCGTATGCGCCTTTGCGACCGCAATACGACCACCCGCGATCTGCTACTGACGGCCTACGGGACCACCATCACGGGGTATTTCCTGTCGCGCCGCTGGAACCCCTACGGCGAGTTGCCTGAGGTTGATCCGCGCGTGGGGCAGGTCGGCGAGACGATCTTGCCGGAGCAGGTGGTCGATCCGACGGTCATTGCGCCCAACTCGTTTGCGGCGAGCAACAGGAAGACGGTTCGAGCGCCTTCACGTCGCAGTCGGTCGCGCTCAGTGAGCCGCAGCACGGTTGCCACGCAGCGGACGGTTGCTCCACCCACGGTCCTGAACCAGCCGGTGGAGGGGGCTGCCGTGGTGCCACGGCCGCGGAACACGAGCCTGCGTGAACCGCAGATCCAGAACTCGAACCTGCCGTCACGCGCACCGCGTGCTGGACCAAACTTCCGGGTGCCGGCGCCTGTGCGCACTGTCCCGGGCGTATCAGGTCAGCCCACGCGACAGATCTCGCAAAACCTGCTCGCACCGTCTCCGAGCGCGAACTTTGCAACGCCTTCTGCGCCGCCCCCCGCCCCCGCGGTTCGGATCGTGGACCGCTAAGCGATACGCACACAGCATCGGCCTGCGCACTTTGTGGGCCGAGGGGCTGCCTTAGCAGTCCCGCCGGCCTGACCACACGTGGGTGATGAAGGCCGTACAACCGACGACCGCGCTATAGGTGCGGTCGGCATCCAAGCCTCAAACTTGCCCCGGTCCGACGTTACCCGTCGGGTCCGGGGCCTTTATTGCTCTGGGACTGGCCAAGGGCCGAGGTGAGGGCATCGCGCATGGTATCGGGCCAGGGCGTCGGCCGCCGATCGGCGCGATCAACCAGAACATGGGTGAAGTGAGCGTCGGCCGCAGCCAAGGCACTGTCCACCATAGGATCTGCGAAAATCCCAGCGTGCCAGGTCACACTTGACGTGCCGAGCCTAGCCACTTTGAGCCCGACAATTACCTCGCCCGGAAAGCTGAGCGGGGCGTGAAATCGGCAGCCGCTTTCAACGACAAGGCCGATCACCGGCCCCGAATGGATATCGAGCCCTGCGCGGGAAATCATGAACCGATTCACGGCAGTGTCGATCAGGGTGTAAAACACGGCGTTGTTGATGTGGCCGTAAATGTCGTTGTCAGCCCAACGGGTGCCAACGCGCTCAAACACAGGGTAAGCGCTGCTCAGGGATGGACTAGGTCGGACCGCCATGCCCCTTCGCTGTACCGGCTTTGTTGTCGTCAGACAATGTTGATGGCCTGGGTCGGCGATCCAGGTGTCTGCAGCGAATGGCGCCCAAGCTCTAGTTGCTGCCGTGGACGTGGCGCAGGAGGATCTGGTCGCTTTGCGCGGACACCTCCTCGTCGTGCTCGCCTAGCACCGTGGACGTCCTCGCAGCCCGGGCTAGCGTGATGAGCCGCGTGGTGAGGCCCCGCACTGCTGCGCCGCGCCGCTCGTCCACCGTGGTGTGGTCTGGGCGGATCTGCAGGGCGAGGTTCGCGAGATTGAACCCGTGAGGGTGGGGCTGTTGGTCATCGATGTCCCAACATCGGCCGGTGTAAGGGAAAACAACGCTCTCCACCGGCGAGCCGCCAAGCTGCAAATCGCCGGCGATGAGTTCGGCGCGCGCCAGGCTGGCGCCGGTGTCCAGTGCCCCGTTGAGAAGGGCGATGGGCGCACCGGTGGTGGTGACGTCGACGAGGCGGGGCGCGGTCAGCGCCCAGTACGACACGTGGCTGCTGAAGCGCGCGCCACAGGGGGCGAAGAGCTGAGCGATTTGTGCGTAGGCGCTCAAGACGGCCGTCGTTCCGCCTTCGCCAAACCCTGCGATGGCGATGCGCGCTGGGTCGATCTCATCGCGCACCGTGAGCGACCGCAGCGCAGCAAAGGCATCGGCGAGCATCATCGCTTCGGTGACGACAAGTTGGCGGAATGCGCCGGGCCAGCGCGCTGACCGGCGGGCGGCAAAGCTGTCGATGAATAGGGCGGCAAAGCCGTTCTGGTTGAGGAGGCTTGCATAGCGCTGCTCACGGGCCATCGTCTCGTTGCCAAGTCCATGGCTGATCACGACAGCGGGGTATGGCGCGGCGCCTTCGGACGGCGCGTAAAGCCGGGCAGTCAGCGCGATCGCCTTCGCCCGGGGTTTCACGTCAGTCAGGACCAGCGGGCTTGTCGTTGCCAGGGACACCGCGTCGTACGCGATGTCAGCCATGGGTGTCTTCGCTCACCGGCCCCCACTGGCTTGCAAGGCGCATGAGATCGGAGCGGACTGGATCTTTCAGCGCCACACGTGGCACTTTGTTCTGGCCGCCCAGCTTGCCGCGCTCGCGCATCCAGTCTGCGAACGCGCCGGCGCCGCAAAACACCACTGCCGGCGGCAACAGCTGGTAATCCTTGTCGCGGTGGACCTGATAGTCCTCGTTATTGCCCGCGAGCGTTTGGTCGAGCACACTTTCAAACTGAGCACGGGCCGCGGCGCCGGGATCGCCGCTGTGCAGTTCCACGACGAAAAGGTGCTGCCCTGCGCTCCGGTTGGAGTCCGGGTACAACGCCGTCACGGCGTACTCGCTCACCTGCTCGCCGATGACGTCGGAGGCCGTGAGCACCGCGCGTTCCAGCTCGGCGGCGGACAAGTGCTCACCAAAGGCACTCAGATAGTATGACGTGCGCCCGGTGACTTTCACCCGAGGCATCGTGCCGGGGATGAACTCGACGGTGTCGCCAATGATGTAGCTCCAAAGCCCAGCGCACGTGGTCATGATGAGCGCGTACTCGCCGGCGGGGGCGTTGCCGACCCAGTAGCGCTGGGGCTCGGTCGCTTCGAGGTCGGCGACGGGCACGAACTCGAAGAAAAGGCCAATGTCGAGGTTGAGAGCGAGGCCATCGTCGACGCCGCGGTCTGCGGATGCGACGAAGCCTTCTGAGGCGGAGTAGACCTCGCGCCAATCGACCTCGCCCTCCGCGCCTTCTGGGAACCAGCGGCGGAAGGCGTCCCGGTAGGGCGCAAAGCTCATTCCGCCGTACACCATGAGGTCGAGGTGGGGATAAAAGTCCCGCGCGGCACCGGTGCGGCCGGTGATTTCGGCCAAGCGGTCGAGGAACAGCAGAAGCCAGCTTGGGGTGCTGGCGAGAACGCGAATGTCCTCCCTCAGCGAGAGCCGGGCGAGCTTGTCGATTTTGCTTTCCCAGTCAGCGTCGAGCGCCTCTTCCATGGAAGGGAAGACGAAGCTTTCCCCCCAGCGCGGCCGCTCAAGCCGGGCTATGCCGGACAGGTCGCCCACCTTCACGCCATCGGCGAGGGTTTCCATCGCCACCGAGCCGCCGAGCATGAAACTCTTGCCGGCGAGGACGTTGCTGTCTGGCCGCGCGCGGACGTGATGAGCGAGGAGGTCCGTGCCCGCGCGGTTGTTGGACCGTAGCATCGCGGCGCTGACGGGGATGTGTTTCGTGCGGCCCGAGGATGTGCCGGAGGAGGCGGCGAAGTAGGGGATCGTGCCGGGCCACGTGACGTCGGTGAGGACGGGAAACGCGGCGTCGAAGTACTCGCGCTTGAAGGCCTCGAAGTCGCGCAAGGGGACCTGGCGCTGATAGTCCTCGACGGTTTTGATGGTGCTGAAGCCGTGATCGCGGCCGAACGCTGTGCCGGCCGCCTGGCTGACGAGCGCGAGCAATTGGCGGCGCTGATGTTCGGCGGCGGTGCGCCAAGCGACCTTGGTGTGGCGCAGCTTTGCGTAGCCGCGCAGGAGGGCTGTGGCATCAAGCATTGGGTGGCGCGATCGTGGTGAGGTGGGGAAAGTCGCGCGTGAGGGCGTCGTCGCTGAAGGGGAGCTGGATCATGTGACCGCGGCGCCAATCGTCCACCTGGTCGAAGAGGGTTTGCGATCCGGGCCACCCATCCTGACCGCCGAGGATTGAGGCGAAGGTGGCGTCTTCATCGCTGAGATCGGCGATGAACCTTGCGTTTTGGCCGAAGGTGCAGGGCGAGGCTTTCGCGCTGTAGGCGTGCATCGCCTTTTGGACCGTGTCGTTTGAGCCGCCGATGGGAAAGATGATCGCGCCAAGCCGGCGCCTGAGCCAAGGCAGACGCGAGAGGGGATGGGCGAGCGACATGGTGTGAAAGTTGCCCCAGATTCCGTGCTCGTGGAACGGGCGGCTCGCGAGTTCTAGGACTGCCGGGAGCGCTCGGTTGAGGTCCTCCTCGCTGGCGTCGTCGATGAGGACGCGCAAGCGGTCGAACGGGCGCCAGAACTGGGAGACCGCGGGGTTGGAAGCGGCCGGCTCCAACTGCTCCAACAGGCCGTGGGCGGTGAGGGCGAAGGCGAGTGCGCCGGCTGAGTCTTGAGCGTAGTTCCCATCCCAATCGGCAAGGGCGTTGCGGACTGCGCCGTTGACGCCGAGGCGATCCGCGCGGGCAACAATCGCCTGGCTGAGCGCGAGGGAGGGCGCGTGGTAGACATCGAAAAAGAGCTGTGAAGCCGTGTCCAGCGTCCACCGGGCACCCGTTGCGAGAAGCTTTGTGAGCCGCTCAAACCGGTGATCGGCTGCAAAATAGAGGCTGATGGTGACGGCCTGTTCGGTGGGTGCTTCGTTGGCTGAGACCAAAATGCCAGACGGCGGGTCGGTCTCCACCGGAAGCGCTTTGGCGGTCAGGACGTCGGACCAGTGAGCATCGGCGACCGTGGGCTCGGTCACCATGTCGGCCGGCGGGGTGAGCGGCCGTTTGGGGAGTTTTGCGGCCACCGCTTTGCCGATGGTGTCGTCCTTGCCGGCCCAGATCATGTTGAGGCCTGGCAGGCTGTAGCTGTCGAGCGCGTCCAGGAAGTCGTTCCAGGATGATGCGTTGGCCATCGCGCGGAACGCCGTGAAATCGTCGCTCGGTCGGTGCCCCATCCAGGTGAGCGCGACGGTCTCGCCCGGGAGCGCGAAGGCGGGGGTGTCGCTGATGACGGGGCCGAAGCGGCTTTCGCGAAGGTCCGCCTGGCGCACCCCGCCGCCGCGCACGCGGATTGTGGTTTGGCGCTCTTCCAGCGGCTCGTCGGACACGTCGACAAGTTCGCTGGATGTGGCGTGCAGATTGGTGCCGCCCCAGGCGCCGAATGCGTTGCGGGCGGGCGCGAAGATGGGCAGGCCCGGGATCATCAGGCCCCAAACGCTGGTGCTTGGCGTGCGGTAGCCGGCGATCAGCCACAGCGTTGGCGTCATGATGAGATGGTGCGGGTCGCAGGCGAGGATTGGGGCGCCGCTTTCGGTCTGCGATCCGGCGATGGCAAACGCGTTGGAGCCCGCTTTGGTGAACATGGTGGCGAGATCGCCGAGTTCTGGCGGGGCGGTGACGTCTTCCTTTAGCGTCTCGCCGTCCGCTTCGCCGATGACGGCTTGCCAAATGCCAGGCCAGCCCTCGCGCTGGCGCAGCCGTGCCAACGCGCGCCACACGCGCCACGCGTAGTCGGCCGAGCAAAGGCGCGAGATGGCGAAGAGGTCCTCCGGTGTCCATGGCTGTGGGTCTATGCCTAAGAGGCGCAGTTCCGGCGGTGGCGGGGAGTGGGACGCCGCTGCGTTGATGCCGTCGGCAAAGCCTTGCACCCACTGCTGCGTGGCGGCGGGCATCATCGCGAGCGAGTCTTCGGTGGCGCGCGGAAAATCGATCAGACGCAACAGCTTATCGACGTCGAGTGCCGCTGGGCCGGCGACCTCGGACAGCGTGCCGTTGGCGGCCCTTCGCATCAGCTCCAGCTGGGTGAGCCGCAGATGGCCGTGCACGACGCCAAGGCCGACGGCGGCGTCTGCTTCGCACACAGCGTCCACGAACGGGACGTGGTTGCGGTTCCAGCGGATGGTGATGGGCGAGGTGAGGCCGGGCGCCTGGGTCGGGAGCATGGCCAGCCGCTCATTGAGCGAGACGTTCGGAAAACGGGCGAATGCGGTCTGACCGAGCGCGCGCAGGATTGGTCCCGCGAGCCGGGATTGGCGGCGCAGATTGCCGATGATGTGGGCTACGTTTGCGCTCGCCATCGCGCCAGGCGCTCCTGCTGCCGCCCCATCGCGGCAGCGCTGAACCTAGGGCGCGTCAGTGCGCGAGCCTACGGTTCGATGAGGACTGCCACCGTGTTGGGAGCGCGCGACCGCAACGCGGCGGCGAGGTTCGCCAAGGCGGGCCGTGACGTCTCGCCTGCAGTGGCGATAACTGAGCACTGGTCGGCTGCGCGTGTGAGCGCTGCGAAGATGGCGCCGTCGGTGTGCGGGCCGGCGAGGAAGATGACGCGGCCAAAGTCGCGCAACAGCTCGTGAGTGACGCGGCCAAGCTCGTCCGGATCGGGCGAGGCTGAGTGGGTTCCGGCGACAATGGCGTGGCACTGTGCGTTGCGCAGCTGACGAACGCCGTCGATGGGGTCGGCTTTCTCCGCCAGGATATCGCTGAGGCCGAAGCCGGTCCGGTCGCTCACGCCGGCATCCAGCGTCGGGGCGGCAAAGTTAACATCGACCAGAACGGTTCGCTCGGAGCTGTTGGGGTATTGGGACAGGGCGAGTGCAAGCGGGGCGAGGGTGCCGCTGTTGTCGGCTGCGAACAGCGCCACAACGCGCGGCCGGCGTCCGCTGAGTGCGCGGTCGATGGCGCGCAAGCCCGTTGCTACGGCGCCCATGCGGCTGCGGCGCTGTGTTGGCTTTGTGGGGATGCGTCGCGCGGTTGTCACCGGCATCTTTGTCAATCGTGCAGCGTCGGTGCGCGACCAGACGCGGCCATCGGCGAGTGCTGCGGCCCTGACAGCCAAGAGTGCGAGGGCGAACGATGCTGCCAAACCCGTGAGTGCAGGGAGGTACAACGTTCCTTGCCTGACCGCCGATGCGGGCGACGCCATGGCGAGAATGCGGCCCTTTGCGCGTTGCGCGGGCGAGGGACCCTGAAGGCGCGCAAGGAGCTGCCTTGCCGTTTCAAACTCGGTGCGCGCGAGGGCGGCCACGCGTTCGCGTTCGACCAACTTTCGCTGTGCGTCTTGTGCCGTTTCATACGGTAGCAGTGCGTTCGACATCAGCCTGCGCTGGATAACGGCCACATCCGCGTTGGCTTTGGCGAGTTCCTCTCGGGCCTTTGCGACGCGATCAGTGACGATATTGATCGTCTTGGCGCGGTAGTCCGACGCCTCCGCCGATGGCATCAAAAGGTGCTCGGCCCTGACCGCGTTTGCGATCCGGGCTGCCAAAAATGGGCTGTCGGCTCGAACGATCACGCGGACTTCGTCGTTTGCGCGCGCTGGCAGCACGTCAATCCTGTCCCGAAGCGAATCGAGAAGCGCGGTCTGCATAGTCTCGCCAATGCCCAGTTCGGCTGCGGAGGGACGGATCCCTTCCGCACCAGGGTCGCCGAGAAGGTCGAGGCGATGGATGACGGCGCTGAGGGTGACATCGCTACGCACGGTGGCGGCATCGTCGTGGGCTGAGAGCTGCATGATGCCGGTGGCCTCAAACACTGCCGGCGTGTGCAGGATGGTGACTGCGGTGATGGCTGCGCCGAGCGCAAGCACTGCCAGAAACAGCCTGCCGTGGGTGGCGATGGCGGTGGGAAGGAGGCGCGGGCTGAGCCTTGGCCGCTCAAGTTGGTACAGCCAGCGCTGGGCGTCGCGCCATGCCCGTGCCGCGCCGTCAATCATGTTGCGGTGGTTTGCGTCGAGATTTGCCACTGAGCATCACCGCCATGTGCCGGTCGCGCGAAGTTTCTTCGATGAGCGTAAAGGCCCGGTTATCGATGGTTTTGCCGGGTGCGGGCGGTGCGAACGAGGCGCGACGCAACGGGAAAATGTGAACACGCCCGTTAGGCAAATATGTGCTGTGTTTCTGTGTAGCGGGTGGTGTCGGCCCCAATCGTGCTAACGATGCTCACTGGATGTTTTGGGTGACAAAGGGGTGGGCGTGGCGGAGCGACGGTTGGCCGAGCGATTGAAACGGCGTCGCAAGAGCAACGACGCCGGGGACGCTCACGCCGCTGACGAGTTGGCGCCGACCGACAACGCCCCGCCGTTTACACCCGCCGATACGGTCCAAACCCCACCTGATGGCCCGACTGCTAGCATGGCCTACGGTCATGATGGTTGGAGCGTGGCGATCGATACAGATCGGCCCTCCGTGCCTGGGCGTCGACGTGCCGCCCGCACTGCAAGCCGCGCCTCGAAAGCTGCGCAAGAGGAGACCACGCCGCCGATCACACCGCAGCTTGAGCGCAGGCCGGGTGAGCGACAGGCGGGTGGGTTGCGCTCGCGGCTTGATGCTGTGCGCGAGGATGAAGCAGTCAATCAGCGGCGTCCGGCCCCACGGCGCGATGGTCCGGTGATTGCGCCGATGGATCCGGCCGCTGCCGAGGCGGCACCGGCGAGCGAGCGCCCGCGGCGGCCGGTTCAACCGCCAAGGACGGCTGCGGCGGCGAAGCCGGAACGTGAACGCAAGGCACGCAAACCAGGCGGGAAGCGAAAACCTGCAGCGGGCGAGATCGCCGGTGGCGGCACTGTGGTCATTGACGGGGACCTTTACCCGCTGACCGACTGGTCGCCGGATGCCATCGGCATCCCAAGTCCCCGCCAGTTCTACAAGATTGGGGATCGCCGGGTCTTGGAGCTGGAGCTCGACTTTACCGACTATGCGGTCAACCTTGATCTGAACGCCGTGGTCGTGGAGCGCGCTGACGGGCGCACCGAATGGCTGATTGAAAAGTCCACGAGGCGGCAGCGCGAGCTTTTGGCCAGTTTGTCTGCGGCAGCGGCGAAAGGGGGAGACCCCTTTCCCTCTGATGGTGTCAGCAGCGAGGCTGCACGGGCGTCGCGCCGCGCCAGGAACCGACGGCGCAGACGGTGGATGCCGTTAGCGAATCTCGCCTCGCTGCCGCTGAACGCGGTGATCATCACGCTCATCGTCATCATTGGAGCGTTGACCGACCGATCTGCGCTGCCGGTGGAGGCAACGGCCGAGCCCGTGTTCCAGCCCGTCAGCGCGGTGGACGCCGCTGTCGCTGTGCCGATCACGCGTGTTGTGAGCCCTGCCGACGGTTCGCTCTTGAGTATAGACGCTGCAGCGGGCGAGCGCATCCAGCGGGGGGCTGTGCTGCTTCAACTTCGGACCATTGAGGAAGATCGCGAGAGGGTCTCCGTGCTGAGCCCCTGCGACTGCGTTGTGGCGGAGCTTTTGGTGCGCGACGGTCTGCCGCTGCGCGAGGGGCAGCTCCTTGCCATGCTCTATGAAGAGGACGCGGAACCGACGATCCATGCCTTTTTCGCGCCGGGCGATGTGCCCGCTGTCGGCGAGAAAGCGAACGTGCGCCCGGCGGGCGTGCCGACGCCGGTGATGGCCACGGTGACGGGTATCGCGCCCGGCACAAGTGGCGTTTTGGGTGTGGCTGATCGGGTCCGCGCCCTCGCTGGAGACGCCGTTTTGGTGGAGCTGACGCCGGAGAGGGGGTTGCCGGCAACGCTTGCCGGCGTTCCCGCCTTTGTGGAGACCGCGAGCGAATGACGCGTCGCGGCCGGCCGGTTTAGTTGGCGTAGCGCTTCAGCTCTTGCCGGGCGATTTGGCGGCGGTGCACCGCGTCGGGGCCGTCCACCAGGCGCATGGTGCGAAGGTGGGTGAACATGGCGGCGAGTGGGGTGTCCTGCGACACGCCTGTGCCGCCGAAGAGCTGAATGGCTTCGTCGCAGATGGAAAGTGCGACTTCGGGCGCCACCACTTTGATCTGGCTGATCCACGGCTGCGCTGCGCGCACGCCCTGGGTGTCCATCACGTGGGCGGCTTTGAGGCAGAGGAGGCGGGCTTGCTCGATGCTCATCCGCGCGTCGGCGATGCGGTCCATATTGCCGCCAAGGTCGGCAAGCGGACGGCCAAAGGCGATCCGGCTTGTGGAGCGGCGGCAGAACAGCTCCAGCGCGCGCTCGGCGAGGCCTATGGAGCGCATGCAGTGGTGGATGCGGCCGGGGCCAAGCCGGGCCTGCGCCACTTCGAAGCCGCGGCCTTCGCCAAGTACGAGGTCTTTGGCGGGAACGCGCACGTCGGTGAGGCGCATGTGCATGTGCCCGTGGGGGGCGTCGTCGTGGCCAAAAATCATCATCGGCCGCAGGATTTCGATGCCGGGGGTTTTTGCGTCCACCACGAACATGGAGTGGCGGCTGTGCTTGTGCGCCTCAGGATCGGTTTGGGCGAGGATGATGTAGACCGCGCAGCGTGGGTCGCCGGCGCCGGACGCCCAGTATTTTTCGCCATTCAGGATGTAATCGTCACCGTCGCGTTTGGCTTCCAGCGCGATGTTGACCGCGTCGGAGGAGGCGACTTGCGGTTCGGTCATCAGGTAGGCGGAGCGTATTTCCCCCTTCAGCAGACGAGCAAGGTATTTTTCCTTGTGCTCGGCTGTGCCCATCTTGTCGAACACTTCCATGTTGCCGGTGTCGGGCGCGGAGCAGTTGAACACTTCGGCAGCGATTTTCACTTTGCCCATCTCTTCGGCGAAATAGGCGTAGTCGACGTTGGAGAGGCCTGGGCCGTCGCTGGAGTTGGTGCGCCAGAAGTTCCAGAGGCCACGCTCGCGTGCTGTAGCCTTCAGCTCGTCTAGAATTTCGATCTGGCGGGGGGTGTGCTGGAACCTGTCACCGCTGGGATGGCGGCCGACCTCGTGGTGAAACTCTGCGTCCAGCGGCTCGATCTCATCCTCCACCATGCGGCGGACGGCGTCGAGGGTCGGACGTGCTGTGTCACTCAGCCCAAGGTTCATGGCGCTCTCCCGTGTTTTGTTTGAACCTAGGGGCCGCTAACGCGTCTCGGCAAGTGATCGCGGCCATGCGCCATGGGCGGGGTTCTGCTAGAGCCGATCAATGACCTTCGACGCCGTCACCATTGCCGCCTTCCTGGGTGCTGTTGCGCTGCAGGGCATCTCCAAGGGCGGGCTGGCCGGGGTCGGCATGATGTCGATGCCGCTGCTTTTGTTCGTGATGCCGCCGGCGACGGCTGCTGGGCTGTTTCTGCCGGTTCTGATGACCCAGGACGTGTTTAGCGTTTGGCTTTATCGCGGTCAGTGGGACGCGGCGAACCTGAAGCTATTGGTGCCGGCGGCGGCGGTGGGGATCGTGTTCGGATACCTCATGTTTTTGACGTTGCCTGAAGCGGGGCTGCTCATCCTGCTCGGCGCCATCACGCTGATTTTTGCGCTGCGCGGGCTCACCCGGTTGAAAGCCCCGCCAACGCCGCCGCGGCCCATCTGGGGGCGGATTTTGGGCGCGATTTCCGGCTTTACGTCGACGGTGCTTCACGTCGGATCGCCGCCGTTTCAGATTTACTTGTTGCCGCAAAAGCTGCCGCGCGATGTGTTTATCGGAACCACCGTCACGTTCTTTTTCTTGTTGAACTGGATGAAGCTGCCGGTGTTCATCGCGCTAGGGCAGCTGACGGGACCCAACCTTTTGATTGCGCTTCTCGTTGCGCCGTTCGCGCTGGCGATGACCTTTGTGGGCAAGCGGCTGGCGAGCGTGATCGAGCCTGAGCGGTTTTACCTCATTATCCATCTGCTGCTCGCCGCGCTCGGGCTGAAGCTTCTTTGGGATGGGCTCTCGTCATCGGCGATCTTCGCAGGCTAGATGCTCGAAAACTTGCTGGAGGAGCGCGTCGTGGACGTTTTGATCATCGGTGGCGGTGGATTTTTGGGTCAGAAGATTGCCCGCGCCTTGGCGGCATCGGGCACGCTGCGTGGCGAGACCATTTCAAGCCTCGCGCTTGCTGATCTGGCGGCGCCGGCCAGCATGGATGCGCCGTTTCCGGTGAGCTGCCACGCTGTCGACATTGCCCACCGCGATCAGGTCGACGCGCTTTTCGCGCCCAAACCGCAGGCGGTGTTTCACCTGGCGGCGGTGGTCTCCGGCCAGGCGGAGGCGGAGTTTGATGTGGGTATGTCGGCGAACCTCACGGGTACCATGAACGTGCTTGATGCGGCGCGGGCGGTGGGGAACACACCGGTGGTGGTGTTCTCCTCATCCTGCGCGGTCTACGGTGGGGAGATCCCGGAGCAGATTGAGGATTGGACGGCGCTCAACCCGCAAACGTCGTACGGCGCGCAGAAGGCGGCTGGTGAGCTTTTCGTGACAGACTATTCGCGTAAGGGATTTATCGATGGTCGTGCCCCGCGCCTGCCGACGGTGACCATTCGGCCGGGCAAAGCGAACGCTGCGGCCTCCTCGTTCATGTCGTCGATTTTTCGTGAGCCGCTGCAGGGCGAGGAAGCAGTTTGCCCCGTCCAGCCGGACTATGCGCTTTGGTACGCCTCACCGCGCGTGACGGTGGCGAACCTTGTCAAATGCGCGGAGATCCCGGCGGACGCGTTTGGTGAGAACCGGGGGTTTGCGCTGCCGGGGCGTGTGGGGACGATCGGCGAGATGGTGGAAGCGATGCGCACGGTGGCGGGCGATGAGCCGGTCAATCGCATTCGCTGGGAGCCGGATCAGCGCATTCTGGACATCGTGCTGGGCTGGCGCCCGCACATCAATCCGCAAAAAGCCTTCTCGCTCGGGCTCACTGCGGACAACAGCTTTGAAGACAACGTCCGCTATTTCCTTGAGGACGACATTCGCCGTTAAGGCGCGGTGGGGCGCCGCCGGGAGTGACGGCAGCGCCCTCAACCCTCAGGCGACCGGCGAAATCAGCGGTTCGCCATCGAAGTGGGCGACGAGGTTGCGCACCACGAGGTCGCCCATCATCCACCGGGTCTTTTCTGTGGCAGAGCCTTGGTGGGGGGAGAGCACCACGTTCTCCAGGCCGAAGAACTCAGGGTCGGCGTTGGGCTCGTTGTCGAACACATCGAGCGCCGCGCCGGCGATTGTGTTGCTCTTCAGCGCTGCCAGAAGCGCCGCTTCATCCACCGAGGAGCCGCGGCCCACGTTGACGAAGAAACCCTCCGGACCGAGCGCGTCGAGCACTTCGGCGTTGATGATCCGGCTGGTGCTTGCCCCGCCTGGCACGATGGAGACGAGCCAGTCCACCTTCTTTGCCATCTCAGTGAGGTCGGCGAAGTAGGGGTATGGTTCGAACTGCTGCGGGCGGCGGCCGTGATAGTAGACGCGCATTTTGAAGGCTTGCGCCCGCCGCGCGACTTCCTTGCCGATCCGGCCCAATCCGACGATGCCAATGAGCCGCCCCGTGAGTTCGGCCTGTAGCGGGTAGTCGCCCTCTTTGCCCCAGCGGCCTTCGCGCATGTAGACGTCGGTCTGCGGAATTTTGCGCGCGAGCGCGATCATTAGGCCGAGCGTGATCTCGGCCATAGCATCGGTCAGCACATCCGGTGTGTTGCTAACGCGCACGTTCTTCGACTTGCAGACATCGACCTTCACGCCGTCGTAGCCGACGCCGAAACAGGAGATGACCTCAAGGTTCGGCAGCGCGTCGTAAAGCTCTGCATCAAAGCCGCCGCCGGAGGCTGCGATGCCGCGGATGCGCGGTGCGACCTCGGCAAGCAGCGCCTTTTTGTCGGGCGCGTTGTACCAGCGGTGGACCGTGAAGTGCTTGTCGAGCGCGTCCTGACAGCTTTTCAGAAGGTTGGCTGTCAGCAGGATTTCTGGCTTGTCGCTCACGCTGCCACCACGGTCTGCTTTTGCTCGCCAAGACCTTCGATGCCGAGCGCCATGGTGTCGCCGACGTTGAGGTACTGCGGCGGCTTCATGCCCATGGCGACACCCGGCGGGGTTCCGGTGGGGATGACGTCTCCGGGCTCCAGCGTCATGAAGTTCGACACGTAGGAGATGATTTTCGGCACGTTGAAGATGAGCGTGTTGGTGTTGCCGCGCTGGCGCTTTTCGCCGTTCACGTCGAGCCACATCGGGAGGTTATGGACCTCGGCCACCTCGTCCTTGGTGACGAGCCAGGGGCCGAGCGGGCCGAAGGTGTCGTGGCTTTTGCCCTTCGTCCAAGTGCCGAGGCGGTGGATTTGATAGTTCCGCTCCGACACGTCGTTGAAGACTGCAAAGCCCGCGACGTAGTTCATGGCGTCGGCTTCGGAGACGTATTTGGCGCGGCTGCCTATGATGATGGCAAGTTCCACTTCCCAATCGAGCGCTTCGGACCCGCGGGGCTTTTCGACGTTGTCGTAGGGGCCGCAGATGGCGGTGAGCGCCTTGTGGAAGACGATGGGCTCGGTGGGCGGCTCCGCGCCCGTCTCGGCGGCGTGGTCTGAATAGTTGAGGCCGATGCACAGGCACTTGCCGATATGGCCGACGCACGGACCGATCCGGCCGGGGTTCTCGACCACTGGCAGGGACCCGGCATCCGCTGCGGCGATCTTGGCGAGGCCCTCAGGCGTGACTGTGGTGCCATCGATGTCGGTGACGACGCCGGACAGATCGCGGACCGTGCCATCGGTGTGCATCAGGCCCGGCTTTTCTTGGCCCGCTGGGCCGTAACGCAAGAGTTTCACGTTTCTGTTGCTCCTTGAATGTGGTTTGGGCCGGCCTCAGCCGACGCTCCAGCCGCCGTCAATGACCATCGCCTGACCCGTCACGAAGCCCGACTCGTCTGATGCGAGGTAGACCGCCATGGCGGCGATCTCGTCAGCGGTGGCAATGCGGCCCATGGCCTGGCGCGCGATGAAGGCTTTCATGGCCGCCTCATAGTCGCCTGTGGCGCGGAGGCGCTCGTGCAGCGAGGGCGAATCCACCGTGCCGGGGCAAATGCAGTTCGCGCGGATCCCTTTGGTGACGAAGTCTACCGCGACCGACTTTGTCAGCCCGATGATCGCCGCCTTCGACCCTCCGTAAACGCAGCGGTTGGGCGCGCCGATGATGGAGGACACCGCGGATGCCACCGATACGATGGAGCCGCCGCCACGCTCGATCATCCCGGGGATGGCCGCGCGGGTCATCCGGAACAGGCTTTTGACGTTGAGATCGAAGGCGAAGTCGAACTCTTCGTCCGTCGCGTCCAGGATCGTGCCGGCGTGGACGAAGCCTGCGCAGTTGAAGAGGACATCCGGCTTGGTGCGCTCCACCGCGCCTTCCACTTGATTGAGCTGGAGCACGTCCAGCGTAAAGCGGTTGATCCCAGCCGGCAGCGTGTCGAGCAACGCCTCATTGATGTCGGTGGCGTAAACGGTCGCGCCTTCGTCGGCGAAGGCTTCAGCGGTGGCGCGGCCGATGCCTTGGCCGGCTGCCGATAGCAGTGCCGTTTTACCCTTCAGCCTCATTGCGCCTTGCCCTCGAACAATTCGGCGAAGAAATCGACCATCTCTGACACCATTTTGTCGCCGCTGCCGGTGGCCTTTGCCATGCCGAGCGAGGTTTTGGCGGCACCGGACATCAGCGAGGTGGCACCTAGGTCATCGGCCATTGTGGAATAGTAGCCGACATCTTTGCGGGCGTTGGCGATGGAGAAGGCGAGCATGTTGGGGTTGCCGTCGACAGCGTTGGCTTTGACGAATTCCATCATGCCGGACTTCAGCGGTCCGGCGCTCATGACGTCGAACAGCTGCTGGCGGCTGACGCCCGCTTGATCAGCCATGGCGAAGGCTTCGCTCATGGCGCAGGCGACGGTCATGCCGAAGAAATTGT
>CAKZYH010000020.1 GCA_937884725.1 uncultured Paracoccaceae bacterium | reverse complement strand
TAGCGGTGCTCCTCGCGGCTGGTTTCGACAAGCCGCCTATTAAACGCCCGCAGCGCCTGCACATGGCTGACGGTCCCGACCACCGTCCGCCGCTCTCGCGGATCGACCACCATCAGCGTGTTGGCGCCGGTCTCGTTGAAAATACGAAGCGCTTTCTCAAGGCTGTCGTTGGCCCGCACTTTCGCCGGATCGTCTGGGTCCGTGAGGCTAGAGGGATCAGCCCGAGCGCTCATGAAGGCCGACACCTGCACCGTTTTCAGGAAGTAGCGGTGCGGCCCCTCAGTGAGCACAACGCCCCGCGTCTCCAGCTGCCAGTGGAAGAATGAGCGACCGTGAACCGCCAGGTGTAAACCCGTCGCCAATGAGACCACCAGCAACAGAGCGATCGACAAAGCGTAGCCGCCGGTGAGCTCAAACACGATCACCACCGTCGAAATCGGCGCACCAAGCAGCGCCGCCGCCACCGCACCCATACCAAGGATCGCGTAAAGCCCCTCTTGGGACGCGAGTTCAGGGAAATAGTTGGCAGCGATCAGGCCGAACGCGCCCCCAGTCATCGCGCCGAGATACAGCGAGGGCGTAAAAATCCCGCCGCCAAACCGACTCGCCAGCGTCACCGCGGTAGCGAAGATTTTGACCGCCAGCAGCGTCAACATCGTCTGCGCCGAAAACCCGCCAAGCAGCGCCCGGTCAGTCGCTTCATAGCCAACGCCCAGAACCTCTGGGAACCAAATGCCGATCACGCCGATGATGGCGCCGCCCGCCACCGGCCGCGCCCAGTGCGGCAGCGGCAGCGCGCGTGCACTCTGGTCGAACACGATGAGCGTGGCTTGAAAAATGATCGCGACCGCAGCGGCAGCGATCCCCAAAAGCGCAAACGCCGGCATCTCCCAATAGCTAACGATGGTGTAGGTTGGGATGTCGAACGCCGCGACGTTGCCGATGAAGTATCGGCCCACCAGCGTGCCGCACACCGCAGCGATGGTAATGGGCACAAACGCACGCAATGCATAGTGGCGCAGGATCACCTCGTGCGCGAACAGAACGCCCGCGATGGGCGCGTTAAACGAGGCGGAAATCGCGCTGGCCACGCCGCACGCCAGGATGATGCGACCGCAATTGGGCGGCAGCGTCGTGAGCCTCGTGAACGCGGCGGCAAGCGTCGCGCCCAAATGGATGACAGGACCTTCACGGCCGGCGCTCGCTCCGGAGCCCAGCGAGATGGCCGTCGACACCGCCGACCAGAACCCCGTGCCGCGCCCGAGGCCCTGCCCATCGCGGGCGGACGCTTCGATCACGTCAGCAACACCGCCAGGGCGCTTGCCGGCCAGCACAAACTGGTTGAACAGCCCCACGACTATGCCGCCGCAGATCGGTGCCGCGAGGACCACATACCAAGGTTGCTGCGTCACCGCGCCGACGATCCGCTCCGACATGGTGCCAAGCCAAAGCCACTGGACACCATTGATGGCCAAACGCAACGCCACTGCGGCGAGGCCGCCCGCACTGCCCACCAGCAGCGCCAAGCAGTAGAGCTCGATGTTCCGTTCCGCGAGGAAGGCCGCGATGTTGTCCGCCACGCGGCGGCGCATGACTTTGATCCACTTGCTCGCCCGTCGGATCCGCCAAATTAGCCGCTGGGCCGGTGCAACAATCGCGCTGCGGCCCCGACGTGGTGGATGGCGGGGCCTGTGCTGCACTTGCGCTAAACCGCCTAGCTGTTTGCGCGCAGAGGCGCGATGCGGCGACCTGCTTGATCAGGTTCCCCGGCAAGCGCATGCGCACCGACCATCGCGTCGAGCGCATTAGACTGAGCCTCGGGGAACGGCGCCACTTGGCGCGCACTCAAATCCACGTGCACGAACATGCTCTCCGACGAGGCCAAAAACTCTCCGTCCCCTTCACGCACCATCGTCTGGAACCCATGCAGGCGCTTCGCGTCCCGGCCAAGGAGCTGAAAGCTTACCCGGACCAGGTCGTGCGCATGGACCTCGCGTCGGTAGAGGACGTGGGTTTCGACGTTGAAAATCCCGCACCCGTTATCCCCTCGGTACGCTGCACCGAGATTGACCGCATCAAGCGCAATATCCACCGTGCGATCAAACATGACGTGATAATAAGCCATGTTCAGGTGACCGTTGTAGTCGAGCCAACCCAGCTCGATGGCGTAAGGGTCAGACCACACACGGGGGTCGTTGGGCTCAGCGCGCATGGTCGCGGTTTCTCCGGTTTGGGCGCGTTGTTGTTGGAGTGCGCCCAGGCCGACACTACTGTAGACAAAAGAAGATGAAGTGAAAGCGAACACGATGGCACTCGCCCTCTCAACGCCCACCCGAAACGATGACGGGATCGCGCTGGCGATCCCCATCCTGAAGCAACGGTTTGGCGAGCGGTGCGACACGGGCCAATCCATGCGAGAGCAGCACGGCCACACCACAACCTGGATCCCCAACCAGGCACCCGACGCCGTGGTGTTCGCCACCAGCACGCAGGACGTGATCGACGTCGTCGAAATTTGCCGGACCCATCAGGTGCCCATTGTACCGTTTGGAACAGGGACGTCCCTGGAGGGGCACGTCAACGCACCGTTCGGCGGCATCTCGGTGGACATGTCGCGGATGAACAAGATCCTCGACGTGCACGCCGAGGACCTCACCTGCACGGTGGAGCCAGGCGTCACGCGCAAGCAGCTGAACGAGTATTTGCGCGATCAGGGCCTGATGTTTCCCATCGACCCCGGCGCGGATGCCTCCATCGGCGGCATGACCGCAACGCGCGCCTCCGGCACCAACGCGGTGCGCTACGGCACCATGAAGGACAACGTCCTCTCGCTCGATGCGGTGATGCCCAACGGCGAACTGATCCGTACCGCCCGCCGCGCGAAGAAAACATCGGCCGGCTACGATCTCACCCGGCTTTTGGTGGGCTCTGAGGGGACGCTCGGCCTCATCACCGGCATTACGCTGAAGTTGCACGGCATTCCGGAAGCGATCTCGGCGGCGGTTTGCCCATTTCCCCACGTGGAAGCGGCCTGCAACGCTGACATCGCCACCATCAAATGCGGGATGCCGGTGGCGCGGATCGAGCTTTGCGACGCGCTGCAAATGAAGGCGATCAACGAGTACTCAAAGCTCACCTATCCCGAACAACCGACGCTGTTTTTGGAGTTCCACGGCACCGAAACGGGCGTGAAGGAGCAGACTGATCTGGTGGGTGCCATCAGCGAAGAGCATGGCGGCGGCCCGTTCATCTTCTCCACCAAGCCGGAGGAGCGCACGAAGCTCTGGCAGGCGCGGCACGATGTGTATTGGGCGGTCCTTGCGCTGCGCCCGGGCGCATCCGGCATCGCGACTGACGTGTGCGTTCCGATCTCACGGCTTGCGGAGTGCGTTGAGGAAACTCGCGCGGACCTCGAGCGCCTCGATCTCATCGCCCCCATCGTCGGTCACGTGGGCGACGGGAATTTTCACGCCAGCGTCCTGATCACCGACGATCCCGACGAACATCGCCGGGCCGGCGTTTTTTTGGAGCGGCTTGCAGAGCGAGCGCTCGCCATGGACGGCACGTGCACTGGAGAGCACGGGATTGGCCAGGGTAAGAAGAAGTATCTGCGCGCCGAAGTGGGCGGCGCGGTCGATATCATGCAGGCCATCAAATCTGCGATCGACCCGGACAACCTGTTCAACCCGGGTAAGATTTTCGCATAACCGCCTTGTTTGGCCCACACTCGTTCGGCTTCCACATGGCATAGGGCGCGCATAATGTACGATGAGCGCTCAGGAGTTCGCGTGGAGGTTGAGGGTTGAACTGGCTGATCATCAGCGTCGGAACGGCCCTCGTCGCCGCGCTCATGGCAGCGCTTATCGGGCCGTTCTTCATCGACTGGACGACTTACCGCACGACCATCGAGGCGCAGGCGAGCCGCGTTCTGGGTGCAGAGGTGTCGGTCGACGGCGAGCTCGACATTCGGTTTTTGCCGCGCCCGCACATGCGCCTTACCGATGTGGCTGTTGGCGATCCAGCCAATCCGCTCATGCAGGCGTCAGCGGTAGAGTTTGATATCGACCTCGCCCCCCTTCTCAGCCGAGACATTCGGGTTCTCGATCTCACCCTGACCGATGCTGTCGTGTTCGCCCGGCTGGACCGCGAGGGCGCTCTACGCGTCGCTGCCCCCACCCAGACGGTAGGCGAAGCGGCCTTTTTTAACTGGAGCGCGGCGGAGCTTGAACAGCTCACGCTCGACAATGGGTCGCTGATCTTGGTGGACGAGCGGTCCGGCACCGAGCACCAAGTGAGCAACATTCAAATGATCGCGAGCGCACAGTCGCTGAGCGGACCATTCTCAGCACAGGGGACGCTGCGCGTGAGCGGCGTTGATGCCAGCGTTCGCCTGTCCGCAGGCGCGGTGGACACCGACAAGCGCATGGCGCTGTCGGTGGATTTTGCGCCGGCGCAGCTCCCCATGACCGCGAATTTCGACGGGACTGTCTTGGCGGACCCCCAACAGCTGAGCCTCACCGGTGGGGTGATCATCCGCGGCACTGGACCGATCCCATGGTCGCTCACCGCAGAGACCGCCGGCGACAGCGAAACGTTGCTATTTCCAGAACTGACGTTCGCCTACGGCAGCGACGAACCAGGCCTGGAGCTGACCGGTTCAGCGCGCTACGCTCTCACCGGAACCGATCCTTTCGAGCTCGACCTCGGCACCCGCCAGATTAATCTGGACCGGCTTCTAGCGAGCCTCAGCGTCCCCAACCCCGATGGGACACCAGCCGTTCCACCTTCACCGCGCGACAGTGTTGCTATCCTGTCCGAGTACTTGGCGCCGGTCGCAGGGGCCTTCGCGGGCGAGCACTTGTTCAGCGCGCCCCTCGTATTGCGGCTCGACGTGGAGATGGCCGTCCTCGGCGGCGCACTCATTCGCCCGCTGGTGCTGACGGCGCGAAGCGAGAACGAGGTCGTCACCTTCGAAAACCTTGAAATGGTGCTGCCTGGCGATGTGAGCCTGCAAATGACCGGTGAGATCACCACCGATCAGGGCGGGCCGGAGCTATACGGCTCCCTCGTCATGACGGCTCAGCAGCCGGGCATTTTCACCCGGTGGTTCACTGGCGCGCCCGGCCAACCATTGCCAAGCGACACGATGATCGTCGAGGCGGACGCGATTTTGTCCAGCGGCCGGTACCTGTTTCCGGACATTTCCATGCGCTTTGGCGATAGCGCCGCACGCGGTGAGTTGGGGTTCATATCGGGAAGCAGAAGGGGCGAACGCGGCGATGTTGACGTCTCGCTAACCGCCCCAAAAGTCGATGCGGCGGACGTGCAGCGGCTCATCGCGCTTGCCGGACAGTTCACCAGCGGCCGGCCCGCCGACTTGCCGGACGTGCAACTCGCGCTGGACGTGTCGCGGCTTCGCGTGGGCGAGTTGGACGGCGCATCGTTGCTGATGAGCGGCCTCTTCCGCGAGGACACGCTTATGCTGAACACACTCGAGCTGAGCGCGCTCGCCGGGGCATCCATCCGCGCCCAAGGCACGCTTGGGGCGATCTTCGACGCACCGGCTGGCACGCTTGACGCAGCGGTCTCAATTCCAGACGGCGCGCCCCTCGCGGTGGCGCTACGCCGGCTTGCGCCTGAGTCTCCTGCCGCTCGGGCAATTGCGGCGCGTCTTCCCGACCTCGCACCGGCCAACCTCAGCGTTCAGCTGTCCGGCGCAAGCGATGGCAGCCGAGAGGATTCGCTGCGCGTTTCCGTCGACGGGGACCTTTCCGGCACAGCCCTATCGCTGTCGGCAAGCGGCGCGATGCTCGATCCAGACTGGGCGCGGCAACCGCTCTCACTCCAACTCGATGCCGCCCACGAGGACGGCTACCAAATGCTGGCGCAGCTAGGGTTATCGCCCCCCAGCAGCGGCACGGAGCGCGCCGAGCTGTCACTGTCGCTCGACGGCACGCTGGCAAACGGGGCCCCGCTGAGTGCGTCCGCCCAAGCTTTTGGCGGCTCCGGCGGTTTTGATGGCGTCGCTCAGTTCGATAATGGGTGGAGCGTTGACGGTGCTGCACGGTGGGATGTTCCATCTTTGGCAAAGCTGTTGCCGTCGTTGGGACTTCCAGAACTCGCGAGCGGCCCGACGACTGGTGCGACTGACCTTTCCCTAGCCGCGGACAGCGTTACCATGCGCGGCGTGCGCGGCACGTTTGACAACGTGACCTACGCCGGTGACGTGACGCTCGACGATGACGGAGTGTCGGGTCAGCTCGATTTGTCGGACTTGTCGTTGGCTGCCCTTGCCGCCCCAGTACTTGGGCCCGTCGAAGACGAGCGCTTCCGGCGCGCAGATGCCTGGTCCGCTGAGCCATTTCCCATTGCCAGCCCTCTCGGTATCGACGTTGCCCTTCGCGTGCGTACGCCCAGCATCTCCCTTGGCGACCTGACGCTGCGCAACGCCTCGTTCGAGCTTGAGCAATCCGGCTCACAGTTCGCGCTCACAAACCTTGCCGGTGAACTTGCCGGCGGGTCAGTCGAAGGCGATCTCGGCATCGGTCGTCTTGGGCCCCAGGTCTCAGTCAACGGCCTCATTGAAATCGCCGATATGCCCCTTGCTGACGTCACATGGGGTGCGGACGGCGTGCCGGTCGCCGAGGGCCGCCTGTCACTGTCGAGCGCGTTTCAGGGAAACGGCAACAGCGTGGCCGACCTTATTCAGTCTGTCACCGGGACTGGATCGATGACCCTTGAGGACGTCACAGCACAGCGGATGGACACTAGCTCCATCGACCTTGGGCAGTTCGCCCCAAGCAGCGACCCCACTTCCCTTGAGGCAGACCTTGCCACGCTGCTTGCGAGCCAGCTCGACAGTGGGCCTTTGCAGATCGACCGCACCTCCACCCCGCTCGACATCATCGCCGGTGCCATCCGCATCCCAGACATTGTGTTCGACACCGCTAGCGCGCGCACTGTCGCGTCAGGGACCCTCGATTTTGCGAGCTGGCAGTTGCGCAGCGGTTGGGAGATTACCCCCGGCGGGTCCGGCTCCACCACGCCAGCGTTCGAAGTGTCCTTCGCAGGTCCACTGGGCACCCCGTCGCGCACCATCGATACATCCGCACTCGCGGCCTGGATGTCGTTGCGCCAGGTCGAGCGCCAACTGCAGGAAGTGGAAGCCCAGAACCAAGAGCTTGAAGCCCAGATTCTTCGAGAAGACGGCGACTTGCCTGACGATTTCGGCCTCGATGGCGAGGAACAACCGAGCGCAGAGGAAGCGCCCGCGCTTGCCCCGTTGGAGGCCGTTCCACCCGACGAAACCACACCCTCGAACCGCTCCGATATCTCCACAGACGAAGAGCCGCAGATCGACACAACCCGCAATGACGTGACGCAGCCGATCGTTGCCGACGCACGTCCTGACGATGCGCAAATCACAACGCGAACTGGCACCGGTGGTGGCTTCAACGCTCAGCTTGATCGGCTAGATGCCGCGCTCGGTGCGCTGACCGCGCGCCTTGCGCGCCAGCAGTCGCTGCGAGATGAGGCCCGTTCACGCCTAGAGACTGGTTCCCAAAGGTAGCTCAAACACCGACGGCACCAGCCGCCGGGCCAAATGCAATGCAACAACGATCATGCGTCGCCGTTTTCCAGGGTGAGGCCTTCGTTGCGCGTGGCGTATTTCAGGCAGGCGACGCGCAGCGTCGACGCCAGCGAATGCGAGCTATCGCTACGCTGTTTATCAAGGCGGCTGAGGAGGTGTGCAGTCGGCATGCCCTCACGCTTTGCCCACAAGTCCAGTGCTCTCCAGAACTCCGGCTCAAGCGCGACGCTAGTGGCATGTCCGTGCAAAAGCACCGACCGCTTGAGCAGTGCCCCCTTCGAGGTTGGACGGATGTTTTCCATTAGTCCCAATCTCTTCGTGTGACTTGCTCGGTCCAGCAGGGGATCACATTTTAGTGAAACTAAGCCTGAATGCTACCCTTTGCCGCAGCTACAATTGGAAATGCTGATCACGATTGTGTGCCGTCCACCAGCACACCGCAGCATCTCATGGGCGACGCAACCGATCTGGCAGCCTCCGGTGAGATGCCCCACCAGGCGTTCTCACCTCACTCTGGCACGACGAATGATCGGCATGGCGTGCCGCATTAACCGAAGAAAGACCTGCCCTGTCTGGCGCTGTCACTAACGCCGCGACATGGCAGTCACGGCAATAGCCGTGGGAGCTAAGCTGGCCCAAGCATGGTTTCAGGGCGAACCAGACGATCAAACTCCTCGTCGGTCACAAAGCCGCCGCCGACCGCCTCCTCCCGAAGCGTTGTCCCGTTCTTGTGCGCCGTCTTCGCGATGGTCGTCGCGTTATCGTACCCGATTTGCGGCGCCAACGCGGTCACCAACATCAGCGACTGCTCCATCAGCCCCTGAATGCGCTCACGGTTGGCGGTGATCCCGTCCACACAGTTGTGCGCAAAGCTCACCGCCACATCGGCGAGAAGTCGCGTCGATTGCAGAAAAGCGTCGGCCATGACGGGCTTAAAGACGTTCAGCTCAAAATGCCCCTGAGAGCCGGCGACTGTTATCGTCGTTTGGTTGCCGAACACGCGGCAGGCCACCATCGTCATCGCCTCACACTGCGTCGGGTTCACCTTCCCCGGCATGATGGACGAGCCAGGCTCGTTTTCCGGCAGCGACAGCTCGGCCAAACCAGAGCGAGGACCAGAGCCGAGGAAGCGGATGTCGTTGGCGATCTTAAACATCGCGTGCGCCGTGGTGTTCAGCGCGCCATGGGCGGCAACCAACGCGTCGTGCGCGGCAAGGGCCGCAAACTTGTTCGGTGCGGTGGTGAACGGAAGGCTCGTGATGTCCGCCACATGCTTTGCAACCGCCTCGGCAAAACCTGGCTTGGCGTTGAGGCCGGTGCCCACAGCAGTGCCGCCTTGGGCGAGGGGATAAAGCCCCGCAAGGGAATGGGTGACTTCGCCGATCGCAAAGTCCAGCTGCGCAACGTACCCGGAAAACTCCTGGCCCAACGTGAGCGGCGTCGCATCTTGGGTATGGGTGCGGCCAATTTTTATAATGTCTGCGAAGTCATCCGCCTTCGCCGCCAACGCATCGCGCAGCTGTGTCAGCGCTGGGAGCAACGTGTGATGCACCTCCTCCACGGCTGCGATGTGCATCGCGGTCGGAAAGGTATCATTGGAGGACTGTGACCGGTTCACATGATCGTTCGGATGAACCGGAGATTTAGTCCCCACCACCCCACCAAGCCGTTCAATGGCAAGGTTCGCGATCACCTCGTTGGCGTTCATATTGGACTGGGTGCCCGACCCGGTCTGATAAACGACAAGCGGAAAATTGTCGTTCCGAGATCCATCGATCACTTGGTCAGCAACCGTTGCGATGGCTTCGCCGATGTCTCGGTCGATGTTGTCGAGCTCTAGGTTGGCGAGCGCTGCCGCCTTTTTGACGATGCCCAGAGCGCGCACAATGGGCCGGGGCATCAGGTCTGTTCCGATATCAAAGTTCTTGAGGCTTCGCGCTGTTTGCGCGCCCCAATACTTTTCCGTTGGAACTTCCAGGGGGCCGAAGGAATCCGTTTCTGTCCGTGTCGCCATTGTGAGCCATCCGCTTCGTTGCGCCGGCTCTATCAGGTTTGGCGTTGACGAAGAAGCCGCTTAGTCCGCTTCGGGAACAGCTGGACCGGACGTTTCGGAGATTGCTTCAATGATACCAACGGCGCGCATGCGCATCTGCGGATCGTTGATGGTGCTAAATGCGCGCAACAGACGCATGGTCACAGGGTCGGTCAGTGCGCTGGAGAGGGAGGATGCTGTGCGATTTGTGTCGACGCTCTCGTCCGTCGCACCGTCGAAAAAATACGTGATCGGAACGTCGAGCACGAGAGAAATCTGATGAAGCCGGCTTGCGCCGATCCGGTTTGTGCCCCGCTCGTACTTCTGCACTTGCTGGAACGTAATCCCTAACTGCTCAGCAAGCTTTTCTTGGCTTAACCCCAGCTCCAGTCGGCGGATCCGGACGCGGGCGCCCACGTGACCGTCCACCGAATTGGCTGACCGTTGGTTGGCCAGCGGCGAGGCCTTACCACCCGGCTTGACTGACGATCCAGGCTCCAGCGCCATGCGTTTCCCTTTCTCGTTCGAAGGCGGCAACGCAACAGCCCACCCATTCATGTAGCGCCGCGGTCAAGAACTGCTACCCGCGACGACCCGTTCTCACCCGAAGACTGCGCCCCTCTAAGTTGAGCCCTGCAGTATCATTAGCGCGAACCGGTTGCAATGACTTAAAGGCTACAAACAGCGATGCAACCCAGTCTCGTATAAAATATCAGTTAGACAGCAGACGGCCAAATACTATGGATTACGCAGCGAAATCGTCAGAACGCTGCATCCACCTTTTGATCGATAACGTAGGGCGCGCAGCGGTCACGACACCCCCTGTAACAGGTTAAGGTTGATAAAGGTGCGCCTATCACCGAAACATCCACAGATCGATGATCGGCGATGGGTGACGCGTCAGCCGCCGACCTCGAAATTGCGCCGCCGCACTAGACCCAAGGCAACCCCGCTGCTAGTTGATCCGCCGAGGCCGCAGTAGCTCAGTGGTAGAGCGCACCCTTGGTCAAGTTGCCTCGCGGTTGGGAAACCTTCCGCTGAACATCGCTCAAATTCGGGGAAAGCTGTCCATGCCAATCCCGAGCCAAGCCTGGGAAACCGGGAAGGTGTAGAGACTAGACGGGCGACACCCCAGCTCCATTCGGAGAGGGTGAAGGGATAGTCCAGACCACGAACGCCCGCAGGGCGGCGGCGAAAGCCGAAGTGGTATGAAGGGTGAGGTCGGGAGTTCAATCCTCCCCTGCGGCACCAGCTCCCGACGAGTAGGTGACATGAACGCCGGGTGAGCCGATCGCGGGCGGCACCATATGGGGGGATCCGCCCGCGTGTCGTTGTCGGACTGCGTACCGTCAGATTCGGCGGGCACCGCCAATGGCCAGAACAAGGAAGCCAAAGATCGCCAGCGCACCACCCACAGGCACCGCAAGACCAACCACTTCGGGCGCGCCGAAGGTTTGGGCGTAGATCCCCCCTGCGAACAGCACCATTCCGAGCCCAATTAGCCACGATGCAGCGTTCATAAGGCTGGGCAGCAGGTAGCCCTTCAAGCCGCCAATGGCGATCAGGACCGCTGAGAGAATGAGGTGCATGCTCACCGCTGTCTGAAAGCTCTGCGGGTCGGCGCCGTCCCCAGCACCGCTCAGAACATGGGCGCTGAATGCTCCAAGACCCATCGCCAAAGCACCGTTCAGCGCACCAAAAACTACAACCCGCATGTCGTCGACCTTTTTCCAATTCGTTCTCGCGTGAGCCGCAGCCCGTCGAGATTGCTTTAGCAAGAAGCGTGCTCAATATCCCGTTTCAGGGATAATTTGGTTCAAACACACACAAAAAAGCTGCCGCGTGAGCGACAGCTTTTTTAGTTCAGGCGCGAAGCTGGTTAGTTCGGCACAGCACCAGAAGGGTCAGGCGGGAACATGGCGCTCACGGCCTCACCACGAAGAAGATCAAGCGCATACTTCAGCTGCATGTCGTCCTCGCGCTCCCGCGGGACATAAGCGAAGGAACCTGTACGCTCCTCGTCCTCGCCATCCTCGGACGTGAGGTGGCCACGCAACGACGCTTCGCCACGCGCCTCAACGCGGCCTTGAAGCTCTTCAGGCAGCGGCTGTTTCACTTCAAGATCAGGCTCGATGCCTTTGGCCTGGATGGCACGACCCGCAGGCGTGTAGTAGCGCGCGGTCGTCAGCCGGATCGCACCGTTGCGGCCCAGCGGAATGATCGTTTGCACAGAACCTTTGCCAAAGCTTTGCGTCCCGACCACAGTGGCCCGGCGGTGATCCTGGAGCGCGCCGGCAACGATCTCAGACGCCGAAGCGGAACCACCGTTGATCAGCACAATGATCGGCTTGCCCTCAGCAAGATCACCGGACTTTGCGCTATAGCGACGGGTTTCGCTTTCCTCTCGACCACGCGTCGATACGACCTCGCCGCGCTCCAAGAAGGCACCCGACACGGACACGGCTTCATCCAGAAGGCCGCCCGGGTTGTTGCGCAGATCAAGCACGTAGCCTTTCAGGCCTTCGTCCTCGATGTCCTCGGTGATCTCGTCGACGGCCTGACGCACGCCGGACGACGTCTTTTCGTTGAACGCGGAGATCCGGATGTAGCCGATATCCTCGCCCATCGTCTCCCACCGGACCGAGCGCACCGAAATGACGTCGCGGGTAATGGTGATGTCGATGGGTTCGTCGGCCCCCTCGCGAACCACGGTGATGATAATGTCGGTGCCGACACGGCCACGCATAATGTCGACGGCATCGGATAGCGACATGCCCGCCACCTCAGAACCATCGAGGTGGGTGATCAGGTCACCGGCAATGACACCGGCGCGGAACGCTGGCGTGTCATCGATGGGGGTCACGACCTTGATAAAATCGTTTTCCATGGTGACTTCGATGCCAAGGCCACCGAACTCGCCTTTGGTTTGAACCCGCATGTCCTGATAATCTTCCGGCGGAAGATAGCTGGAGTGCGGATCAAGCGATGTCAGCATACCGTTGATGGCGTTAGCGATGAGATCCTTCTCATCCGGCGCTTCGACATAGTCGCCGCGCACGCGCTCAAAAACGTCACCAAACAAGTTCAGCTGTTGATAAACGTCAGCCGACGCTGCGTTGGCTCGCAGCGGCAAAAAGGAGCTGGGCTGACTGACCGCGACCACCGCGGCGCCACCGATCACTGCCCCCGTCAACACTAAACCCATTCGACGGATCATCCGGTCGTCCCTTCCAACTTGGCGATACCCGCTCGCCACCACCCGTGACTATCGATTGCCGCGCCATCTTTGCGCAACTCTACATACAAAGCGGGACGTGCGCCAATCCTGTCGGCAGACACACCCCCGGCGGAGATCAGAGCGGCCTGGGATACCTCTGTCCCCATCCTGCCTATGGCTTCCCCAGCCTCCACAGACTGACCGACCTCCACGAAGCTGTCGGACAGCCCAGATAAAACTAAATGGTACCCGCTGCCCACATCCAGGATCAAAACGGTCTCAAAGCTCCGGAATGGTGCGGCAAATAGGATCACAGCGTCCGCCGGGGCAATCACGACCGCTTGAGGCAACGCTGCGATGACATCGCCGCGCGTCACGCTGCCCTGTCGGGTGGGCTCACCGTAGCGCGCCACAAAGCGTCCAGCCACCGGCGCGCTCAGCGAACCGCGCTGCAGATCGAAGCGGCCTGCGGCAGGTACGTTATCCACAGCATCCCCGGAACGCAGGCCATTGATCAGCGCTTCGACGCTTTCAGCCTCCTGCGCGAGGCGCTGCAGCTGCGCCAGCGCACGCCCGCGCTCAAACTGAGATATCGCCCGTCGACGCCCCAGCTCATCCTGGAGCCCATCAAGCCGCGATTGCTCGCCGCGAAGTGACGCAAGCTCTGTTGTCAGCGCTTCAAAGGTCAGTTGCTCGACGGCTGAGAGCCGTTCGGCCTCCTCCAGTGTCGCGGCAAGCTCTTCGGTCTGTGCGTTTAGCGCAGGCAACACCGCATTCAGCGAAATGGCACTGCGCACCGCCGACAGCGGACCGTCCCCCTCCAGCGCCAACGCCGGCGGAGGACGCCGCCCGATCCGTTGAAGCGCGGCCATGACCTGCGCAAGCTCAGACCGACGCGCCACAAGCTGACGCTCAATATCGCTGCGCTGTTGCCCGACGCTCGCCAGCGCCGCCTCCTCGGAGGCAATGCGTTGCTCAACCACCGAAATGCGGCCGGCCACCTCGATGACGCGGGCGCGAAGCCCAGCTTCGTCATCGCCCAAGGCGCTAAGCTCAGTCTCAAGCGAGCCCACCCGCTCCTGTGCCGCGCTCAGCGAGCCCCGCACACGATCAAGCCGCTGCTCCAGCTGCAGCCTGCCCGTATCCACCGTCTGCGCCAACGCCGGCGCGACGATAGCGAACGCGGCGGCGACTGCTAGGAGCGGTGGTAGGGGTGTCCGGCGCAAATCGTGATCGACCTATAAATCTGTTCCAGCAAGATAACGCGCGCGAGCATGTGCGGCAGCGTAAGCGGTCCAAGGCTCAGAATCCGATCAGCGGACCGCTTGATGCGTTCGCCGTGCCCGTCCGCGCCACCAAGTGCAAATGAAACGTTGGACAGGCCGTCATCCAGCCATCTCTGAACGAGCGCGGCAAACGCCTGGCTTTTCAGCCCATCGCCACGCTCGTCCATGACAACAAGCGCTCCGGGCGGAGATTCGGCGAGCAGCAGTTCACCTTCTTTTGACATCTGCTGCCGGCCAGGCGGTGCCACCACCTCGCGCACCGAGACCCGCCGCACTCCAATCGTGCGGCCAAGTTGCTCGGCGCGCGTGCGATACCGCTCTGCAAGCCCATACTCCTCGCCGCGGTCCATTTTTCCCACCGCGAGGACGGTCAGTCTCAGACGACGAGCTCCACGTGGCTCGCCGTGTCAGCCAGCCACATCTTCTCCAAGTTGTAAAAATCACGCACTTCCGGACGGAAGATGTGGATAATCACGTCGCCAGCGTCGATCAGCACCCAATCACAGGCCTGCTGGCCCTCCACGCGCAGCTGCTTAACCCCAGCGGTTTTCAGATCACGCTGCAGGTAATCGGCGATAGCACCCACGTGACGATGGGATCGGCCGGATGCGATAACCATGTGATCTGCGAGCGGACTTTTGTCCATCAAGTTGATGGAGATGACCTCCTCCGCTTTGGAATTGTCCAAGCTTTCCAAAACGATCGAGATGGGATCAGCTTCCGCCAAGGTCCCTTCCGCACGGGCGGCTTGCGCCGGGTGCGTCTCGTTACGCGTCATGGCCATATATGATGCGGCAACCTCTCTATTGCGCCGGACCGATATACGTCTGATGTCGGCCCTTCCCGCCTTGACGCCCAGAATCGGCGTCATGACCAAGTGTGGAAGCACAGCGTGACGATTTCAAGACAGAGGCTGTCCGGCGCCGCGCAGTGCGGTGGATGACGTCGGCTCCAGTGGCGCGTGCAGGAACACCCAAGCCGGCGCCTCGGCGCGGGCAAGCCGCTTGGCTTGGTGCTCGGGCTGCCTATAGCGCGCGAACGCCAGGGCTGCCGGGGAGGACAGCGCCGAAAGCGACGCCCCCGGGCGATCGATGACGGCGAGCGGAAACGTGACCATGATGCGCCGCCACTCCATCCAGTGATGCAGGGTCGCCAGGTTATCGGCGCCGATCACGAACACGAAACGGGTGGCGGGAAAACGGCGCTTCAGCAGCGTCAGCGTATCGGCACTAAAGCGGGTGCCCACCGCCGCCTCAAAGGCTGTGACGACCATGCGCGGATGGTCAGCAACGTCCCTCGTCCACGCCAGCCGCGAGCCCAGCGGCGCGAGCCCATCCTCCGACTTGAGCGGGTTGGCGGGCGTCACCATCCACCAAACGCGCGACACGCCCAGCCGCCGCATGGCCACATCCGCCACGTGGCGATGGCCGGAGTGCGGCGGATTGAACGATCCCCCAAACAGGGCGATGGCCTCCCCTGGGTTAGCCGGGGGAATGCGAAGATCAGCGCTCGCGACGCGTGGCCTGGAGAACTGGCCGGGCGCGGTCACGGCCGTGTCTGACCTGCCCCGCGCACCCGGTAATTGAACGTCGTCAGCTGCTCCACGCCCACCGGCCCGCGCGCATGCATCCGACCTGTCGCGATACCGATCTCTGCGCCCATCCCGAACTCGCCGCCATCGGCAAACTGCGTGGACGCGTTGTGCAGAACGATGGCGCTGTCGACTTCAGCGAGGAACCTTGCCGCGGCAGCATCGTCCTCGGTCACGATCATGTCGGTGTGGTTGGACGAAAACCGTTCGATGTGCGCGAGCGCCCCGTCGAGACCGTCAACAACAGCGATCGAGATGATCGGCGCCAGATGCTCGGTCGCAAAATCAGCGGTCGTCGCCGGCGCCATGGGCACGCAGGCTTGCGCCGCCTCATCACCGCGCAACGCACACCCGGCTTCGGTCAGCGCAGCGGCGATCTGCGGCAGTTGGTCAAGGGTTCCCCTGTCGATCAGCAGCGTCTCCGCCGCGCCGCAAATTCCAGTGCGCCGCATTTTGGAGTTCACCGTCAGCGCGACGGCCTTCTGCGGATCCGCGGCAGCATCGACATAGATGTGAACCAGCCCCTCCAGGTGGGCAAACACAGGCACCCGAGCCTCGTCCTGGACGCGCTCCACAAGCCCCCGTCCACCGCGCGGCACGATGACATCGATCTGACCGGAGGCGCCGGCGAGCATCGCGCCCACGGCCGCCCGGTCTTTGGTGGGCACCAGCTGCACCGCATCCACCGGCAGGCCAGCCTCACTGAGCCCGGCACGAAGCGCATCGGCGATGGCGCTCGCCGTCGCCAGCGTCTCCGACCCAGAACGCAAAATCGCGGCGTTCCCCGCCATCAGGCACAGCGCGGCAGCATCGGCCGTCACGTTGGGCCGGCTCTCATAGATCACGCCGATCACACCGAGCGGCGTCGCAACGCGCTCGATGGAAAGCCCATTGGGCCGCGTCCAAGCCGCCAGCGTCCGCCCCACCGGGTCGGGCAACTCAGCCACCGCCTCCACAGCGTCCGCAATGGCCGCAATCCGGGCGTCGTCGAGGCGCGCGCGGTCGCGGAAGGCGGGGTTGGCGTCCATGGCCGAAAGGTCGGCGTTGTTCGCCTGCAAGATCTCACCGGCTGCGGCACGGACTGCCCGCGCCATCGCCGTCAACGCGGCGCGTTTTTGTTCGGTTGGAACAAGGCCAAGCGTGCGTTGCGCGGCGCGGGCGCGGGCCGCCATGTGGTCAACCATCG
>CAKZYH010000019.1 GCA_937884725.1 uncultured Paracoccaceae bacterium | reverse complement strand
ATTCGGATTCGGATTCGGATTCGGATTCGGATTCGGATTCGGATTCGGATTCGGAAAGAGTATCCGCGCCCTCAGGGGCAGCAACCTCAATCAATTCAGCTTCGTCGCACTCATCCACATGAGACTCTGACGAGACCGCAACCGAAGCAGCATCCCCGCCATCCGCAGCCACGGGATCCGGTTCGTCACCACGGCCAAAGGGATCGTGACTGCGCTCCCCCCCAGCGTCCGCCTCACCATCAACACCATGCAAGGCAACACCTTCGCCGTCCGCCCCGACAGCGACACCCGGCTCACCAGCAGCCGCCGACATCGGTTCGGACACAAACTCAACGTCCTCATCCGCCACAGCGAGGCCATCACTCGCACCCGAAACGTTGAACCGTTCGTCCCCCCGCTCATCCTCAGCGGCCGGCGCAGGTTCAACATCATCCGGCTCACCGGCGGACAGATCGGTCACCCCGTTGCGCAGCGCACTCGCGACCGGGACGACGTTGTGCGCAAACATCCCCCCCGCCGCATCCGCTCCCGCCTGTTCAGGGTCCGCAGCCTCACCGCCAGCGGCCAGGTCATCCGGCCGGCGATCAACGCTCCCCGTTGCCGTCCAGTCCAACCGCGCGCCGGAGCCGATCGCGACCAGCAGCGCCATCATCCAACCGGGCGGTGTATCGACGGCCTCTAGGATCGCCATTGCGGCCCGCAAAAGCGCTCCTTCCGGAGCCTCGTGCGGCACGCCAGCAAGCGCATGCTCGGCCACCTCACGGACCGCACCCCAGTCGCCCAAGTCGGCGGCGGCCAGCATGATCGACGCAAGTTCGCCGACCATCGGGCCGGCCGACTCGTCTCCTGTGGGTACAATCAGATCGCGCGGATCAATGGTCACCAACCGCACCTCGTCCGGCGCGTGCCGGAACACCTCGCGCAACGCGTTGGCGGTCGCAGTCGTCAAAATGTCGAAGCGCAAGTTGCACCGAAACGGATCCATCGACCGGCAGTCGGACCACTGGTCAACAGCGCTCGCCCGCGTCGCCAGCCGCTCCGGCACGCTTTTGAGCAACAACAACGGATCGTCACCGTGAAAAAAGCAATGCGGACCAGGCGTATAGCGTACGGCCGTCAACCGCGCGCCGGAGGTCACTTGCGCCGCCAGCGCCTTCAGCCGGTCCGGCTCGCCGAGCTCTAGAACCCAGGCGGGTGCCGACGAACGATACGGCCGCGCGCGCGCACGAGCCGCTGCTGCATTCGCACTGGTCGCCAAGGCGGCCCTGCGAGCCGGTCTCGCCGCATCGATGATGCTGCGCAGTGCAACCACGGTCGGCTCCACACTCTGCGCTGCATCGGCCGGAAGATCGCCGTCCTCCTCCAGCCGCGCGAGCCAAGCCGTCACCTGATCAAAAGATTGAAGCAGAAGATCGACGGCACTGGAGCTGAGGTCCAACTCATCCGCCCGCGCCAAGGACAACAGTTCCTCACACACGTGAACAAGAGTAGTCAGAGGCTTAAAATCAAACAACCGTGACGCCGCTTTCAGCGTGTGCACCGCACGAAATACTGTGTTCACCAAATCGTCGTTACCGGGCTCACGCCCCAACTGCGCCAACGCGGCTGCAGATTCATCGGTAAGTTGACGAGCCTCGATGACAAATTGCTTCAGCAACGCATTGCTCATGGCCGAACTCCCTTTCGGTGCTGTCACGGATCAGTAACCGCTGCGACATTGCACCGACAACGCACATTAATATTCATTGTCATCGCCAACTAAGTCGCCTCACCTGACACAGAATCATTCCCAGCACCGAACAATAAGTCCGCACTGATCACTTCCATCAGAACGTCATCTTGCAAACTACGAATAAAGTAATTCACAGACTGGGATCGATTTGAAGTTGAGTAGCGAATTGCTTTGATGTCATGGGCGCCAACGCTCAACACACCAGCGACCGTGTCCACCAGAATTCCGACGGTCTCCCCGCTCCGCCGCAGAACAACAACGCGTTGTCCCCCATGACGCGGCACCTTGCCCAACCCCAACCGGACCCGCGCATTGATCACAAGATAAGCAACACCGCTAATATTCACCAGGCCCTCAAGGTGATCAGGTGCCCGCGGAACAGCACTGATGTCATCCGGAACACGAATGACTTCAGCAACGCTGTCCAACGGCAAGGCATATTTGCGATCGTCAAGATAAACCACAACAAATCGTCGCGCATCATCGGCATCCCCTATCGCGCCGGTCGTCACCCTCGACCCTTCACCGCCCCCCTCATCCCCTCGCCGACCGGTGGCCGTGGGACGTGCCGCCACGCTCTGCGGCGACGGACCCGACGGGTGAGGCGCGCGCCCCCCAGCGCCGGAAAATGCGTTTGCCAGAAGCGATTGCGGCGACAGGACCATCACGACGCCATCTGCGCCCCGGATCACCCCGGCCATCATGTTAGGCGTACGCGATGAGGCGATCGGAAACGGCGCCTTGATGGCCTGCGCCGCCACACTCATCACCGGCGCGACGCGGTCGACAATCAGCCCCGCCGTCATCGCACCGCGCACCACCAGCATGCGGCTCGCCTCGCCAAAAGGCGCATCCTCCACGCCAAGCACGCGCCGCAGATTCACCGCCGGCACAGCCGCTCCCTGCAGATTGGCAATCCCCGCAAGCGCGGACGGGCTCTTCGGCACGCTCGTCAGCGGCGGCAGCGGGATGATCTCCTCCACCTCAGCGAGCGCGATGGCAAAGGTCTCGCCGTTGATCCAAAAGGTCACAAACCGCTGCAAACGCGGCGCATCACCAGCCGCTTGCTCAACCGGCGCCGCCCCCGACGTGTCGACAAGTGCCAAGACATTACTCACCGCACTGTCCTTTGCGTCACCACCCGCAGATCCCGCTCTGAGGTGAAGCCAGCACCGCCGGCGCAGTCATTCGCACCCGCCGCACTGTGACCGGCGAAACAGGGGACGAACCGGGCGCTGAACGCCCCGAGCCCACCAGCGAAAGGCAACAGATCAGAGCGCAAGCTGAAGGTCGTCCGCCAGGGCAACGATCTCGTCCGCCGTCCGGCCCAACGTATCGAATGCGTCCGATTGCTGGTCTGTGGCCTCTGCCGCCTCCGACAGTGCTGCGTTCATCCGCTGGTTCGCCGCACCCGTCTCCGCGTAAATCGCCTTCGCATCAGCGAGCGCCGCCACTGTCTGCGCCATCGCCGATGACACCGCATCCACTTCGCCGAGCAGCGCACCAAAGTCCTTGCCGGCCGCCTCAAGCCGCGACACGGCGGCCTTCTTCCGCTCCATCGCACCGGCGACAACAGCTGTGATGTCATCAAGCTCACGGAACGAATACTCAACGTGATCTTGCACCAGCATCATCAGATCATCGATGGCGTCCAAGTGCTTCGCCGCATCCCGCGCAAGACCACGAATGTCGGCGGACACGGCGCCGACACTAGCGCCGGTCTCACCAGCCCGGAACGCCTCCACAGAACCCGTCACCGAAAGCATGCTCATCTGTGCCGATGCAGCCGTGACGGAAGCAACGAGCTTCCCCATACGCTTCACCGTCTGCCGCACCGCATTCAACCGCTCGCGCGCCCGACCGCGCTCCGAAGCGGTCTGCGTGACGCTCTCAACAAGCCCCTCCACAGTGCTTCTCTGATCATCCAGGCACTTCTGAACGACTCGGCATTGATCGGCCATCTCGCCGCAACGCTCTCGACCAACCGTCGCGCCGTGCTCCAGCCGGCCAAACGTCCCCGACGCCTCCTGCGTTGCGGTCGAAACGGTGTCACTCGCCCCGCTGATGGCACTCAGCGCAGCACCCACCTCATCAGCCGACCGCTGCAGCGCCTCAACGCTCGCCGGGAGGTCATCGGCTGTCTCCGCCAGATCCTCAGCCACCGCGCCAGGCTCGTCCGTGTCGCGCAGGTCCTCCACGAAGGCGCAAAGGTCATCCACACCCGCCCCCGCGCTCGCGAGCGCAACACCTTGCCGCTCCACCACCGCGGCCATCGCCTGGCAGGCCGAAGACTGCTGCGCTGCGGCCGCCACCAGAACCTCAACGCCGGCCAACGCGTCGTTCGCCATGGGCACCGATCCGTCGGCACCGGCGGCGATCCCACCCGCTGCATCTTTGATCGACGCCATCCCCGTGCTCATCGCGTCGAGCTGCTCAACCAACCTCTCCTCGCGCGCAAGGTCAGCATGTCCCGCCATCGATGCAGTCCGAACGGCATGGACGTCGCTCTGAACCTGCCGCGCCAACCCACCGATTTCGCGCGCGCTCGCCTCAGAGTGCTCGGCCAACCGGCGCACTTCGTCGACAACGACGGCAAAGGCCTTGCCCTCATCGCCAGCGTGGCCAGCCTCAATCGCAGCGTTCAGCGCCAGCAACGCCGCCTGATCCGCGATGTCGCCAACCGCCCCAATAATATCGCCGACCTCGCCGACGCGGCGCTCAACCTCACCCATCCGCGTCACTAACGCCGCTTGGCGCGCCGATGCCGCCCCAAGAATACTCAGCGAGGCATGAACTTCGGGCACCGCATCGCCGACGATGTGCTGCAGAGCGCTAACCCGCAGCGCCATCCGCCCGGCAGTATCGCGTGAGATCAGAACGTGCCGGGCAATCCCCTGAAGCGCACGATGCGCCTTTGCCGAACCACCCGCCCCCTGCGCCGCGCCAGCCAACATCTCGTCCATGGCGCTGCGCAGCCGCTCCGACGCCCCGTTCGCGACATCCAATCTGCCCGCCAGCCGTGCCGCCTCAGTCGCCAGATCCCCGGTCATCTTTTGAGTGCGAACGCTGGTCCGCGCCCGCATACGATTGATTTTGCGACGTAAACGCGGCGCATCTGCGCCGGCCGAAGCGAGGCCGGGCGACGCGTACCCCCTGGTTTGAAGTGGGCGGGCAGCGTCCTCAGTCTTCATGACAGCCATTCAGCTTATCCGGTGGTTCACGAGCAGTGCTCGACATCAACAGGCTCGGATGATGGCCGCTGGCGCTGTGCTGGACCTGACGAAAGGCGCGCTATCCGGCATTTCTGAGTGTCAACAAATGACAGGAACACCCCGCAGCGGAACGCCGATCGGGCGCCGCAATCAAGGTCGCCGAGCGATCCGAACGCCGGAACTGTTAGGTCGCGAAATCCACGTCGCGCTTGGTCCAGCCCACTACGCGGCCTTCGATCACGGCGAAAAACGCGTACATAACAATGCCCATCGCCGCCAAAAGAAACAGCCCGGCAAACACCAGCGGCACGTCAAAGTCGGCGCTGGCACGCACCATCATCGTCCCAATGCCGCGATTGGCGGCCACCGTCTCCGAAATCACCGTCCCCACAAAGGACAACGTGATGGCCACCTTTAGCGAAGCAAAAAAGTAAGGCGCAGACCGCGGGATCACCACGTACCACAACGTCTCGAGCATGCTCGCGCCCAGCGAGCGCAGCACGTCCTCCAGGTCCTTCTCAGTGGTCGCAACACCGGCTGCGACATTCACCATCACCGGGAAGATGCAAATCACCGCCGACGTCAGCACCGCCGGAACGGTCCCCGACCCAAACCAAATGACAAAAATCGGCACCAACGCCACCTTCGGCACCGAGTAAAACCCCACAAGCGCGGGATAGATCGTCTGGTACACCGAGCGTGACGCCCCAGCCGCGACACCCAGGATGCCGCCCAGCGTCACCCCAATCGCGAACCCGATGACGGTCGTGTACATCGTCTGCTCGGCATGAAACATGATGCCATGCCAGTTCTCGATCAGGCTACCAAAGAACTGGGACGGCGCCGGCAAAATAAAGATCGAGACATTAAAGAGCCGAACGCCAAGCTCCCATAACCCAAGCACAACAACAGCAAAAATCACCGAGAAAAACGGCCGGATGCGCTCAATGGTCATGGCTCACCCGCCGCTGCTTCATCGCCAAACAGCGACACGTGATCGATCTTGCCGCGCAGTCGCTCCATGATCGCGCCTGCTTCCGCAGAAAACATCATGCTGAGCCGGCGCGGGCGGGGAAAGTCGATCCGCTCTTCATGCACGATGCGCCCCGGCCGCGCGCTCATCACCACAACGCGGTTGGCAAGATATATCGCCTCCCTCAGGTCGTGGGTCACCAACAGCACGGTCGGCTTCTTCTCCTGCCAAAGCTGTTGCAGCACCTGCCACAACTCTTCGCGGGTGAACGCATCAAGCGCCCCAAAGGGCTCATCGAGCAGTAAAATCTCAGGCTCATGGATCAGCGCACGGCACAGCGACGCGCGCTGTTGCATGCCGCCCGACAGCTGCCACGGATATTTGGATCCAACACCGCGCAGCCCCACGGACGCGAGCAGCGCCTCAGCCTTTTTGATGTTGGCCGCCTTCTCCCGCCGAAACTTCGACCGGTGCGGCCGCACAATCTGCAGCGGCAAAAGAACATTCCGCAGCGTGGTGCGCCAAGGCAGCATGGTCGCGCTCTGAAACGCCATGCCGACATTCTTTTGCGGCCGCGTCACCGTCTCGCCGCCCAGCAACACAGTCCCCGAACTCGTCGGCACAAGCCCCGCCGCCACCTTTAGCAACGTGGACTTGCCGCAACCCGATGGCCCAACCAGCGCAACAAAATCGCCATCGGCAACGTCCAGCGAAATGCCATCAACGGCCAGCGTCGCATTCGCACCGCGGCCATACTCGATCACCACATCCTGGAACGCCAAGAACGGTGGCGAGCCAGCCCCCGCCGGCGCGTCCAAAGGGTCAGCGGCAACAGGCGCCTCGGGGTTCAACACGATGCTGGCGCGTCCTCGATCACAGTCTCAATGGGAGCCCGCCCGCAGGACATCCGTCGGCGGGCGGGCAAGGTCGGTGCGTCCGTTATGAGCTCTGAGGCGGCGTGCGCTCTTCCAGCGGCGGCAGGAAGCTGCCGTCGAACACGTACCCAGCTTCGGGCGTCGCCGGCAGGCCGTACGCGTCAACCACAATTCCGATGGAGCGCTCCAGCCGCTCGGTGTCGAGGTCACCAAGCCCGAGCTCAGCCATCTCGTCGGAGAACACCAAAAGGTCAAACACCGTCGCGAAGCGATCCCGCTCAATGTCGGCCTTCGCCAGCGGGGCCCGCTTCTGCAGCGCCGTAATCGCCAACTCAGGATCGGCGAGCACGTCCATAAAGCCCTTGTTGATGGCCTCGACCAACCCGGCCACCTTCTCCGGATGCTCAGTGTAGAGCTTGCGCGAAACCACAACGCAGTTGGAATAAAGGTCCATCCCAAAGTCTGCGAACGACATAAAGCTCAGCTCGGTCTCAGGATCGACGCCCATGCGCTTGGCACCAAACCAAATCGTGGTGTTGAAGCCGGCAATGGCATCCACCTCACCGCGCATCAGCATTTGTTCGCGCAAGTTGGCGTCCATGTGCGACCAGGTCACGCCGTTCTCATCGATCCCAGCAATCTTGGAAAACGCCGGGAACAACTTGTAGCTCCCGTCACTCGCCGGCGCGCCAATGGTCTTCCCCATCAAATCAGCCGGCGTTTCAATCCCACTATCAGACTTCGACACAATCACGAACGGCGGGGTATTGTAGATCATGTAAACGCACACTGGCGCCACATCAGGCTGCTCAGCCGCCACGCGGATCACCGCGTTAATATCGCCAAACGCCACATCGTAAGCGCCGGACGCCACCTTGGTGATCGCTCCTGCCGACCCAGACCCTTGGTCCATGGTCACATCAAGACCAGCATCGGCAAAGTATCCGGCGTCCTTGGCCACGAAAAACCCGCCCTGAACCGACTGATACTTCCAGTTCAGGATCATATCGAGCTTCAGCGGATCTTCGGCTTGAGCGGCCGAGGCCATCAAAGTCAGGCCGGCTAATGCTGCAAAGGCGGTGCGTGCGATCATGGTTCACTCCTGCGACAACGATCCCGCCAAGACTGCAACTGAGGTGCCAAGACCTACGCGCTCGCCCCAAGCCCCCACCGAGTGCGGCAATAAGTGCCCCGCAAAACTCCCGACAACGGGCCGCCGCTCGGACTGCGCTCAGTCCCGCCGCCGGATAATTGCAGCCAGCGGCCCACCCCCATCAGGCCCCTGGTGCTCTGCCCCGCCCGACACAAAAATCTCCGCATGCCCAACGACGCCCGCCAAAGCGCCCGCCACAAACCCCCGCGCATGGCGCGTCGCGGAAATGTCGCTGTCGTCCAGCATGGTGTGGCGATGGCCCCGCAGCTGCCCGCTGGTGGACGGCTCAGCCTTCGCCAGCAGCGCCACCAGCCGATCCCCCTCACCGGGCAGCATCCGCCCAGCAACCATCAACCCGTTGCGCTCCAAAAGATCCTGCAAACCCGACACATCCACCGCGTCGCCCATCAGCGCGCTATCGATCGTGAGCGGCCCCGACCAGGCGTTGGAACGGCCAAGCACCACAATCTCATGGCCCAGCAACTCCACGCCCGCCGACGTACTCGCCCGGGCCGAAAAAACAGTGGTGTCGGCCCCAATCCGCTCATCTGACAAACCGGAAAGCGTCACTTCCCCCAGCGCCACCGCCACGCCCAGCGCCGACGCCCCGCGCGACTGCCCCATGGATTTCAGCGTGTCGCTTACCTTGGGCACTGCGCCCCGCGCCTTGGCCTCCGCCACCCGCCCGGCAGTGACCAGCGGGCACTTCACCTGCACAAAATGCACGTCGCCCGCGTCAGCAATTCCGGCGTGCTCCAGCGCCGCGCGCACCCCAGCGGCCACCATCTCCACCTGCGCCATCCGACCGATATCTTCGGGCAAAAGCGGCTCGGTCAAGTGAACACCAATCGCCAGCGCATCGGCACCAGCCGCCCCACGCTCCGGCAGCGCCTCACACACCAGCCAGTGCGGCGCAAGCCCGCCCTCCGTCCCGCCCGACATCACCATCGCAACAGACGCCACACTCTCAACGGGTCGGTGCGCAGCTAGGCAGTCCTGCACCGCCCGCACCGCAAAGGAGCGGGTAAAGTCATTCACACAGCCGTTGCCCTCGGTTTTGGCAAACACGGCGCACACCGCAACAGGATCAATCTCACCGGCCGCGATGGCCGCCTCGATCGCCCGCACATCATCGGGCGCGGACATCGGCAAGCGCGTCACCCGCGCCGTCCGCCGCCCACCATCAGCCACCGCGAAAACCCCCGCGCCCGATGGCCCTCACTGCCCCGGCGCCGGTGACGCACCGCACAGCGTCGCAAGATGCTTTTCCGCGTTGCGCGGCGCAGGTTCCGGCATCGCCTGGCGCACCTCTTGGCCCCAGCCAGCCTCAGCGGTGATCTCCCCATCGCGCATCACCGCCTTGCCGCGGACGATCGTCCCCACAGGCCAGCCGGTCACGCTCATCCCCTCAAAGGGCGAGACCTTGCCGCGAGACGACAGCCGCTCAGCGCTCAACACCTCCTTGCGGCCAAGGTCCACCAGCGTCAGGTCCGCATCAGCGCGCGGCGCAATCAGCCCCTTGGTCCCATAAAGCCCAAACGCGCGCGCCGGCGCCGCGGACGACGCCTGCACATATCGCTGCAGCGAAAACGCCCCCTCCGCTGCCAAGCTCAGCATTAGTGGCACCTGCGTCTCAACGCCCGGAAACCCGCACGCCATATCCCAGATCGTTGCCCCGTCCTTCTCTTCCGGCAGGTGCGGTGCGTGATCGGTGGCGATCATATCAATCAGCCCCTCGGCAAATGCTTGCCGCAGCGGCCCCTGCTGCGCCCTCTCCCGGATCGGCGGGTTCATCCGCATCACGTGCCCGCCCGGCCGATCCATATCCTCCAGCGCCAGCAGCAGATATTGCGGCAGCGTCTCCACCGTCACATCCACGCCCTTGTCTTTAAAGAAGCGGATGTACGGCAGCGACGATGCGCAGCTCTCATGCACAATATGAATGCGCGCGCCCGTCCACTCGGCAAACACGCAAGACTTCGACAGCGCCTCCACCGCCACCACATCGGTGCGCGACAACACGTGGTCGACAGGATCGTAGCGCCCGGCCCGCTTCAGTCGATCTTCACGCCAAAACAGGATCGGCGAGTTTTCAGCGTGGATCGAGCAGCGCTTGCCAAGGCGCGACAAGATCTCAAACGCCTCCAAAATCGCACCGTCCGACGGGCAGGGCAGATTTCCCGTCGTGTTCCCCAAAAACAGCTTGTAGCCAATCACCCCGGCCTCAGCGAGCGGCGCGAGATCGGCAAGATTGTCATCCAAAATGACGCCGTAAATCCCGAAATCGACAATCGACTTCTCATCCGCAAGACCGCGCTTCAGCGTGTAACCCTCGACATTGGACACCGGCGGGTTGGTGTTTGGCATCTCAAACACCGTCGTGACCCCACCCATCGCAGCAGCGCGCGACCCGGTGGCCCAATCCTCCTTGTGCGTCATGCCCGGCTCACGAAAATGCACGTGCACATCGATGATCCCAGGCAATATGTGTAGACCACTCGCATCGATGGTCTCAGCGGCCGGAGGCATCTCGGACGCTGCACCGATCGCGGTAATCACCCCATCGCGCGCCGCAAGGCTTGCCTCAAATGTCGCCGTCTCGGTGACGACGGTGCCATTGGTAATGACGAGATCGGCCGTTTCGCTCATCGGATCTTCCTCAGGCTCGCCAGTTCAGTCGGCGATAATCTTGCAAGTTGGACGCCGCTGTCCCCACTGCCCGCGCACACAACGCCAGGAGAACACCGCACCATGCTTCTGTCCGACCGCACCGCTTTTGTCACCGGTCCCGCCAAGGGCATGGGCGAAGCCGTCTCGCTCACGCTGGCGCAAGAGGGAGCGGACCTCGCGCTCGTCGGCCGCGATCTGCCGCCCATCGAGGCGGTCGCCGACAAGGTGCGCGCGCTCGGCCGCCAGGCCGTGGTCATCGGCTGCGACGTCACCGACCCCGCCGCCGTCGAAGCCGCCACAGCGAGCGCGCTCGGCGCATTCGGCGCCATCGACATCTTGGTCAATGTCGCCGGCGGCCGTGGCCCCATCGGTAAGTCCGGCATCGAGACCACGCCAGAGGAGTTCGATGATATCATGCGCCTCAACGTGACGGGCTGCTTCCTGACCATGCGCGCCCTGCTGCCGCAAATGATGGAGCGGCGCTACGGCAAGATCGTCAACGTCGGCGGCACATTCGGCCTCCGCGGCAAGGCCGGCCGCCTCTCCTACAGCGCATCGAAATGGGGCATGCGCGGCCTCACCAAGAGCTTTGCGCTCGAGGCCGGCCCCTACAACATCAACGTCAATTCAGTCTGCCCCGGCATGGTCAAAGGACCACGCTTTGAGGTCGTGTGCGCCGAAATGGCCGAGCGACTCGGCATCACGCTCACCGACGCCGAAGCCCATCATGCCG